>JAKFEA010000074.1:0-6696 GCA_036675905.1 Acidovorax sp.
TCGCCGTCGACGGTGCCTATGCCCACCGTGTAGACGCGCACGCCGCGGTCGGCCGCCATCTTGGCCGCCTCCAGCGGGTCGACCCCGGTGGTGCGCTGCCCGTCCGTCAGCATGATGATGGCCGCCGAGCTGTAGGAGCCCGGCGCCACCGGCGTGAACTCCTTCTTTTCCTTGCGCTCGATATCGATCGCGAAGCCTCGCTGGCGGTCGCGCCCGCCCTGCAGGGCCGCCAGTTCGATGTCCTGGTCGGGGAACAGCGTCGCCAGCGAGATCACGATGGCATTGCCGGTCGCGGTGGCGCGCTGCAGCTGGAAGCGGTCGATCGCGGTAACCAGGTCCTCGCGGTTGACGGTGGGCAGCTGCGCCACCTGGGCCGAGCCGGCGAACGCCACGATACCCACCTTCACGTGGCGCGGCAGTTCGCCCAGGAAGGACTTGGCGGCGTTCTGCGCCGCGACCAGCCGGTTGGGAAGGACGTCGGCGGCGCGCATGCTGCCTGACACGTCCATGGCGAGGATGATGGTCTGCTGGTTGGACGGCAGCGTGACGACTGCGGTCGGCCGCGCGGCCGCCACCAGCATGGCAACCAGCGCCAGCAGGAACAGCGCCGGCGGGATGTGCCGGCGGATCGCCTGGCCCGGCCCCATCGCTTCCTTGACGATGGACAGCGAGGCGTAGCGCAACGCCATCTTCTTCTTGCGGCGCAGCAGCCAGACATACAGCAGCACCAGCAGCGGCACCGCCAGCAGCAGCCAAAGGAACTCGGGCCAGAGGAAATGCATGGAACCTCCCGTTCAGGCGGCGGCCGGCCGCAGGTGCGCGGGCATGCCGCCCCCGGCGGCCAGCCGGATGCGGCGCTTGCGCATCTCGGTGAAGCGGATCACGGCGTCCACCAGGTCGGCGTCGGTGGACAGCTCCAGCGCATCGACGCCGGCGCGCGACAGCGCCTCGCGCAGTTCGGATTCGCGCTGCGCGGCCACGGTCGCGAAGCGCTTGCGAAAGCCCGGGTCGTGCGTGTCGACCAGCAACTGCTCGCCGGTCTCGGCGTCGCGCAGGGTCAGCAGGCCGAGGTCGGGCAGGTGCAGCTCGAGCGGATCCATCACCCGCACCGCGACCACTTCATGGCGCTGCGCCAGCAGGCCGAGCGGACGCTCCCAGCCGGGCTCGCTGATGAAGTCGGACACCACGAACACCGTGGAGCGGCGCCGGATCAGCCCGGCGGCCGAGTCGAGCAGGTCGCGCAGCCGGGTTGGCCCGGCCTCGCGCCCGGCCGGCCGGGCCTGCAGCGTGTGCAGCAGGTTCAGCACGTGGCGGCGCCCGCCGCGTGCCGGAATCACGGTGTCCACGCCCGAGCCGTACAGCAGGGCGCCGACCCGGTTGCCGTGGCGGGTGAGCAGCCGGGCCAGCACCGCGACGAACTCGGCCGACACGTTGCGCTTGCGTTGCTCGCCCGAGCCGAAGTCCACCGACGGGCTGAGGTCCAGCAGGAACCAGGCCGCCATCTCGCGGTCCTCGGTGAACACGCGCACGTGCGGCGTGTCGGTGCGTGCGGTGACGTTCCAGTCGATGTGGCGCACGTCGTCGTGGTGCTGGTACTCGCGCAGGTCGGCCAGGTCCAGCCCGGCGCCGCGCAGCAGCGTGCGGTAGTCGCCCTGCAGCAGGCCATCGAGGCGCCGGATCACGGTCCACTCCAGTCGCCGCAGCACGTGCTCGGCCCCGGCGGCCGGCACGGGCAGGGCCGGCGCGCTCGGCGGCTCCGCCGCCTTGCCAAGCCTACGCAGCCAATTTCTCATGCTCGAGCGGGCGCGCGGGCGCCGGGATGCGGGTCATGATCTGGCCGATCACGGCATCCGCGTTCATGCCTTCGGACAGCGCCTCGTAGGACAGCACCAGCCGGTGGCGCAGCACGTCGCCGACCAGGTCGGACATGTCCTCCGGCAGGGCATAGGTGCGGCCGCGCAGCATGGCCAGCGCGCGGGCGCCCTCGGTCAGGCTGATGGTGCCTCGCGGGCTGGCGCCGAAGGTGATGAAGCGGCGCAGCTCCTTGAGGCCATGGCGCTCCGGATTGCGCGTGGCCGAAACCAGCTTGACGGCGTACTGCACCAGCGAGGGGTCGACATAGACGCGCCGGCACTCCTGCTGCAGCGCCGCCAGTTGCTCGGTGGTGGCGACCGGCGAGACGTGCACGGCGGGCCCGGTGACGCGCTCGACGATGACGTACTCCTCCTCGTCGCTCGGGTAGTCCACCAGCACCTTCATCATGAAGCGGTCCACCTGCGCTTCCGGCAGCGGGTAGGTGCCCTCGGTCTCGATCGGGTTCTGGGTGGCCATCACCAGGAAGGGCTCGGGCACCATGTGCGTCTGGCCGGCGATGGTGACCTGGCGCTCCTGCATCACTTCCAGCAGCGCGCTCTGCACCTTGGCCGGTGCCCGGTTGATCTCGTCGGCCAGCAGCAGGTTGGTGAACACCGGCCCGAGCGAGGTGCTGAATTCGCCGTTCTTCTGGTTGTAGATGCGCGTGCCCACCAGGTCGGCCGGCACCAGGTCGGGCGTGAACTGGATGCGCTTGAAATGTCCACGAACCGCGCCGGCCAGCGTCTTGATGGTCAGAGTCTTGGCCAATCCCGGCACGCCCTCCACCAGCAGGTGGCCCTGCGCGAGCATCGCGACCATGACCCGCTCGAGGAACCGGTCCTGCCCCACGACCACGCGTTTGACCTCGTAGAGGATCTGCTCCATCAGGCGGGCGGTAGCGCTGTCCTGGCGGGTGTTCTGTTCCATGGGACTCCTTGGACGCAATGACGAATGACGATCGGGTTGCAGGCGGGCTGAAGCGCCGTGCGGTGGACTTCATCGAACCGCGGGCGCCTCCTCCTCGATGCCGTTCAGAACGGCGGCAGGCCGGCCGCCTGCGCAGCGTTCTCGATCGGGACCGCGAAGCCTATGCCCAGGAAGGTGCGCGCCGGCGTCGGGTTGAGGATGGCGGTGACTATGCCCACCACCTCGCCTTCCATGGTGACCAGCGGGCCGCCGGAGTTGCCGGGGTTGGCGGCTGCGTCGAACTGGATCAGGTTGGTCATCTCCTGCTTGCCCTCGGGCGAGCGGAACGAGCGGTTCAGCCCCGAGATCACGCCGCCGGAAGCGGACGGCCCGATGCCGAAGGGAAAGCCGACCACGAGCGCCTTGTCGCCGGGGGCCAGGTCGCCGGTCGAGCGCATGGTCGCGGCGATCATGTCGTCGGGGATCTTTTGCGCCTGCAGCACGGCGAGGTCGTTCTCGGGCTGGGCGCCGGTGATGGTGGCGGTGGCCTCCAGGCCGTCGAAGAACGTGACCTTGATGCTGTCGGCGCCGGACACGACGTGCAGGTTGGTCAGGATGATGCCCTTGTCGACGATCACCACGCCGGTGCCCACGCCGGCCTCGATCTCCTCGTCGTCGCCGTCCCTGCGGTCGCCGCTGCCGGCCGGGTCGAGTTGCTTGGGCTTGGCCGCATGCATGCGGGCCGTCTTCTCGTCCTTGAGGCGGCTCTTCTTGACGTAGCTGACTACGCGCACCACGGAGGGACGGACCGTCTCGTAGGCCTTGGCGTACTCCGAGGGCAGCGGCTGGGTTTCCAGCGTCTTGAGCACGGCGGCGTTGATGTCCGCCTGCGTGATCTTGCGCGGCGCCGCGCCCGTATTCAGCCCCAGGCTCAGGGCCAGCAGCGCCGCCAGCAGGGCGATGGCCGACCACATCACGGCCGGGCTGGCGGCGGCCATTCGCAGGCGGTGGCGGGAGGATTGAGCCGGGTCGGGCGCGGGCTGCGCGGCGGCGGGTGCCTGCTGCGCAGGAGCCGGGCGGCGGGAGCTGTACAAAGCTGGCCTGCGCATCGGATCACCTTCTCGTACTGCGGGTCGTTCGGGAACCCCAAAAAGCGAAGGAGCACGGTAGCACGGTTTGCCGGCCGGTGCACCGTTGGCGGCGAGGATTGCAGGCTTATCCGGCATCATCCGCCGATGCCCGCCTACGTTGATACGCACTGCCACCTCGATGCACCGGAATTCGGCGGCGAAACGGCCACCGTGCGGCGGCGAGCGGCGCACGCCGGCGTGATGCATTGCCTGATTCCCGCAGTGCACGCCGGCAACTTCGACGCCGTTCGCACGCTGGCGCACCAGGGTGGGGACAGCTATGCGCTGGGCATCCATCCGCTGTCCACGGGCGAGGCGCGCGAGGAAGACCTGGTCGAGCTCGACCGTCGACTGGCCGCGCTGCGCGATGACCCGAGACTGGTGGCCGTGGGCGAGATCGGACTCGACCATTTCGTGCCGGGGCTGGACCGCGGGCGCCAGGAGTTCTACTACCGCGAGCAACTGCTGCTGGCGCGGCGCCACGGTCTGCCGGTGGTCCTGCACGTGCGTCGCTCGGCAGACCGGTTGCTCAAGTACCTGCGCGAGGTGCCCGTGGCGGGCATTGCCCACGCCTTCAACGGCAGCGAGCAGCAAGCGCACGGGTTCCTCGAATTGGGCTTCAAGCTCGGCTTCGGCGGCGCCGTGACCTACGAGCGGGCGCTGCAGCTGCGACGGCTGGCCACCGACCTGCCGTTGTCGGCGCTGGTGCTGGAAACCGATGCGCCGGACATCCCGCCGCACTGGCTCTACCGCACGGCCGCCGAGCGCGCGGCCGGGCAGCCGCAAGGGCGCAACGAGCCCGCCGAGCTGCCGCGCATCGCCCAGGTCGTGGCCGGGCTGCGCGGCATCCCGGCCGAAGCGCTGGCCGAAGCGACCACGCGCAATGCCTGCGAGGCGCTGCCCAGGCTGGCGCCATTGCTGGGCAGTCGATAATCGGTGGCCGTGACCGCCCGCCCCGAACCGCTGCCCGAGGTCAATTTCTCCGACTACGGCGACATCCGCTACCTGCACCTGGGCACGGAATGGGTGCAGGGCTCGATGCGGATGGACGAGCCGTTCGACATCCACCTCGAATACGTGCAGCGCATGATGGCCTGGCTGCTGTTCGTGGAGCCGGACACGGTGGCCCGCCGCCATGCCATGCAGCTCGGCCTGGGCGCCGCAGCCCTGACCAAGTTCTGCCACAAGCGCCTGCGCATGAGGACCACCGCCATCGAGCTCAATCCGCAGGTGATCGCCGCCTGCCGGCTCTGGTTCAAGCTGCCGCGCGACGATTCCCGCCTGTCGGTGATCCTGGGCGATGCGGCCGAGGTGGCGTCGCACGAACACTGGCGCGGCCAGGTCGACGCCCTGCAGGTGGACCTGTACGACCAGCAGGCCGCGGCGCCGGTGCTGGACAGCCAGTCCTTCTATTCGGATTGCCGCCGCCTGCTCACCGAGGACGGCTGCATGACGGTCAACCTGTTCGGCCGATCCTCCAGTTTCGAGCGCAGCCTGTCCCGCATCCAGGCGGCTTTCGGTGCCGGCACGGTGTGGACCTTCCGGCCCACGCGCGAAGGCAACACCGTCGTGCTGGCGCTGCGCGCCCCGCAGCATCCGTCGCGCGCCGAGCTGGTGCGCCGAGCCGACGCGATCCAAACGCGCTGGGGCCTGCCCGCCGGCAAATGGCTGCGGGTGTTCAAGGCTGTGGAATGATCCGTCCATGAGCCCCTCCGCCCGTCCCCGTCCGGCCGACCGCAGCGCCCTCCCGGGTCCGCTGGACTGGCGCCGGCTGGTCGAGTGGCTGAGCGAGGACGGCGTGATCTCGGCAGAGGAGGCGCGCCGCACGATCGCGCGCTGCGCCCAGGCCGAGAGCGCCCAGCATCCGCTGGTGCGGCTGGCGGCGGTGGCGATGACGCGCGCCGGCGACGGCAAGCCACTGGACATCGAAGCCCTCACGCAGTACCTGGCGGGCCGCGCCGGGCTGGACTACCTGCGCATCGATCCGCTCAAGGTCGACGTCGGCCGGGTGGCCGACGCCATGAGCGCCGCCTACGCCGAGCGCCACCGGGTGCTGCCGGTGCAGGTGGCCCCGAATGAAGTGGTGGTCGCCACCGCCGAGCCCTTCATCACCGACTGGGTGGCCGAGGTCGAGCGGCAGGCCAAGCGCCCGGTGCGGCGGGTGGTCGCCAATCCCCGGGACATCCAGCGCTACACCGCGGAGTTCTTCGCGCTGGCCAAGTCGGTGCGCGCCGCGCAGCGCACCGGCGGCAGCGCCGGCGCGGCCAGCTTCGAGCAGCTGGTGGAGCTGGGCAAGAGCAACAAGCAGCTCGATGCCAACGACCAGGGCGTGGTGCAGGTGGTCGACTGGCTGTGGACCTATGCATTCGACCAGCGCGCCAGCGACATCCACCTGGAGCCGCGGCGCGAGCAGGGCGTGATCCGTTTCCGCATCGACGGCGTGCTGCACCCGGTCTACCAGATGCCCATGGGCGTGCTCAACGCCATGATCGCGCGCATCAAGCTGCTCGGCCGCATGGACGTGGTGGAGAAGCGCCGGCCGCAGGACGGCCGCATCAAGACCCGCAACACCCGCGGCGACGAGGTCGAGATGCGCCTGTCCACGCTGCCCACCGCGTTCGGCGAGAAGATGGTCATGCGCATCTTCGACCCCGACACCGCGGTCAAGGACCTGGATGCGCTGGGCTTCTCGCCGCACGACGCGCAGCGCTGGGAGGCGCTGGTCAAGCGGCCGCACGGCATCGTGCTGGTCACCGGCCCGACCGGCTCGGGCAAGACCACCACGCTGTACTCCACCCTCAAGCGG
>JAKFEA010000075.1:0-5709 GCA_036675905.1 Acidovorax sp.
GGCCCACCGCAGCAGCGACGCTTTCATCGTGGGTTGGGGGCAGGCACTGACCATCGCCGGCCTGCTGATCGTCGTGGCCCTGGGCTTCGCGGGCGTGCGCCATCCGCTGGCGCTGGCGCTGCCCCTGCTGCTGCTGGGCGTCGGCCATGGCCTGCTGGTGCCGCCCACGCTGATCGGGACGGTCGGACTGATCCCGGCGCTGGCCGGCTCGGCCGCCGCTGTCGCGGGCGTGTCGCAGCAGTTGCTCGGGGCGTTCGGTGGGTTCGTCGTCGGCCTGGTGCCCAACGACGGCCAGACCCATCTCGGCCTGATCATGCTGGGCTGGACGCTGCTGGGTCTGGGCGCGCAGCTGGTGCTGCACGGCAAGGTGTTGCGGCGGCGCTGAGCCGGCAGCCGATCACCGGCTCTCGCCATCGGCATTCGATTACGCAAGCCGGGTGCAGGGCGCCCTAGGATGTCCGCGACCTCCAGGACGATCGGAATACCCGTGAACGAAACCCTGCTGCAGCGCTGGAAGCGCTACGACGAGAACCGCCCCGGCTTCACCGGCGAGCATTGGCTGGTGCTGGCCGCGGGCCTTGCGACCTGGCTGGCCACGCGCCGCCACCCTTCGTTTGCCGTTCGGCTGGTCGGCTCAGTACTCGGCACCCTCGCCGTCGCCCGCGCCGCCACCGGGCGCGAGGTGCCGCGAAAGATCCTGCGCTATTTGCCGTACGCGGATCGGCGCTGAGACCCGCACGCGGTCTTTCGGCTTACCTGTGATAGCCCATGCGGCGATCGGCCTTGTCACACCTGTACACATCTCCGATGATGCGCGGCAAGGAGAGGCAAGGCAGTGGCAGTACTGATTCCCGCAATGGGCGCGTGCGTGTCGCGCATGACTTCGGGTGAGAAGCGGCTGGCGGAGCGACTGGAACAGAAGCTCGATGACGACTATCTGCTCTGGTACGACGTTCCGATCGGCCCCAAGCAGACCCATCCTGATTTCGTCGTCATTCATCCGAGGCGCGGTCTCCTGATCCTCGAGACCAAGGACTGGAAGCCTGACACCATCCGGAGCGCGACACGCGAGCGCTTCGAAATCATTCCTGGCGGCGATCTCAAAGTGGTGATCAATCCGCTGCAACAAGCCCGCCACTGTGCCATCCAGGTCGTGAACGCGATGGAGCGCGACGCCCAGCTGATCCAGCAGGAAGGGCCTCACCAGGGCAAGCTGGCCTTCCCATGGGGCTATGGCGTGGTCTTCACCAACATCACGCGTCAGCAATTCGATTCGGCCGGCCTGGACCAGGCCATCGAGCCGCATCATGCGATCTGCCAGGACGAGATGTTGGCTTCGGTCAACCCCGAGGCCTTTCAGCAGCGCCTGTGGAACATGTTCCCGCACGCCTTCGGCAAGATGATTTCGTTGCCCCAGCTGGAGCGGGTGCGATGGATCATGTTCCCGCAGGTCCGGATTCCCGTGCAGGGCAGCCTGTTCACGCCGGAAACCGACGATGTGCCCGATATCGTGCGCGTTATGGACTTGCAGCAGGAGCAGCTCGCCCGCAGCCTGGGCGAGGGCCATCGCGTGATCCACGGCGTGGCGGGCTCCGGCAAGACCATGATCCTGGGCTACCGCGCCGAGCACCTGGCGAAGCTGCCGTCGGTCAAGCCGATCCTGGTGCTTTGCTACAACCGGCCGCTCGCGCAGAAGCTTGAAGCGATGTTCAGCGCCAGGGGGTTGGCCGATCGGGTTCACGTCCGGAACCTCCACAGGTGGTGCTACGAGCAGCTGGAATACGCCGGCCAGGCCATCCCTCAGGGCAGCGGCGACGCGTACTACGAGCAGCTGGTGGATGGCGTGGTCCGCGGCGTCGAGCGCAGCCAGATTCCCTCGGGTCAGTACCAGGCCGTGCTGATCGACGAAGGCCATGACTTCCGGTCCGAATGGCTCAAGCTCGTTGTGCAGATGGTCGACCCGCAGACCAACAGCCTGCTGGTGCTCTACGACAGCGCCCAGAACATCTACCAGAAGCGCAAGGCCAAGGGGTTCAGCTTCAAGAGCGTCGGCATCCAGGCTTCCGGCCGCACCACGATCCTGCGCATCAACTATCGGAACACCCGCCAGATCCTGCAGACCGCGAACCTGGTCGCGGCCGAGTTCCTGAAGCCGGATGCGCAGGACGAGGACGGCACGCCACTGGTGCAACCGGTGAGCTGCGGGCGAGATGGACAGGATGCGCTGGTCGTTCGCCTTCCCGGCCTGCGCGAGGAACCGGCGACGATAGCGGGATGGCTGGTCGCGGCGCACCAGGAGGGGCATGCCTGGGGCGACATGGCCGTGCTGTGCCGCGACAAGTATGGTGCCGAGAACTGCGGCAGAGCGCTGGCGTCGCGCGGGGTGCCGCACAAAGTCCGCAAGAGCAGAAGCGATTTCGATCCGGCGGCCGATACGGTCAAGGTCATGACCATGCACGCCAGCAAGGGCCTCGAATTTCCGGTCGTGGCCCTTTCGGGGGTCGGACGGATGCCGTACGCCAACATGGAAGTCGAGGACGAGGCCTTGCTGTTCTATGTGGCGGCGACCCGGGCGACGCATCGGCTGATGGTGCCGATCGCGGGAGACGGGGCCTTCGGGGCTGCGCTCGCGGGGGCGGGGGTGCAGCACTGAGCGGAGCGGAGAGCGGAACATCGCGGCTGCCGGCGAAGCTCACCCCGTCAGGATCGGCCGCAGCGTGGCCGTTTCCTGCACCATGAAGTCGAAGAAGGAAGCCACTCGCGGCGTGCGGCGCAGCGGGCGGGTGGTGAGCAGGCGCCAGATGCGCGTGAGTTCGGGCACCGGGCCGAACAGGCGGACGAGGTCCGGCTCGTCGTCGCCCAGCGCGGTCGGCAGCGCGGCCAGTCCCATGTTGGACCGGGCCGCGTGCAGCATGCCGAGCACGCTGCTGCTGGTGACCGACACATGCGCGTCGGGCGCCACCTGGCGCAGCCAAAGGGTGGCACGGTGCTGCGGCATCGAGGCGTCGAGCGCCACCCAGTCGCAAGCCGCCGCGGCTTCCAGGGAGGCAACGGCGCCATGCCGCCGCACGTACTCCCGGCCGGCGTAGACCGCCCACAGCGACTCGGCGACCTTGCGGCCGACCAGCTGGTTGTCCACGGTGTCGCCCGAGCGCAGCGCGACGTCGGCTTCGCCTTGCGTGAGGTCCACGTAGTGGTCGGTCGTGACGAACTCGACACACAGGCCGGGGTGCCGGCGGTGCAGGTGCTCCAGCAGCGGTGACCGCGTGATGCGCGCCACCAGCGGCTCCGGGCAGGTGAGGCGCAGCACGCCGTTGACCTCGCGTGACGAGCGGCGGATGCGGTCTTCCAGGCGGGTCACCTGTTGCTCCACCGCCTGCGCCAGCGGCAGCAGTTCTTCGCCGTAGCGGGTGAGCCGGTATCCCGTGGTGTGCCGCTGCACGAGCGGCTGGCCGATGCGCCGTTCGAGTTCGGCGAGGCGACGCTGTACCGTGGATTGGTCGATGCCCAGCGCCTTCGCGGCGGCCGTGGTGCTGCCGTGCCGGGCCACGGCCAGCAGGGGTTTCAGGTCGTCCCAGTCGAACATGGCGCCAGCCGCAAGCTTGCGGGGCCATTATGCAAACGTGCGGCTGTTGCAGGGGCCGCTGCGCGCCTAGAGTGATCTTCTTCGATGAAGGAGATCGCCATGCCCAACCGCTCTTCGAGATTCATGGCCGCGCTGGTCCTGCTGGGGTGCGCGGTGGCGCACGCCGATGGACCCGGCCCGGGCATGGCCAAGCCCAACCAGGTGCTTTCGGAAACCGTCGAAGGGATGCCGCGCGGCGAGCGCCAGCAGGTCCGCGTGCTCACGGCCACCTTCCAGCCGGGCGACCGCACGGTGTTCCACACGCACCGCTCGCCGGTGACGGTCCATGTGCTGGAAGGTGAGTTCACGCTCGAGCTGGAGGGGCGCGCCCCCGTTGTGGTTCCGGCTGGGCAGGCATACGTCGAGCCGCCTCACGTCCGCATGACGGGGTTCAACCGCAGCACCAGTGCGCCGCTGAAGGTGGTGATCTTCTACGTGAGCGATCCCGCCACGCCGTTCCTGGATCCGATCCGTTGAGGCCGGGCTCGGCCGGCTCCCGCCTCGACTGCGCCGGGGCGCTTCAGCCTTTCGGCTCCGGGCTCGCGGTTTCGCCCAGCGGATCCTCCGCCGGCATCAACAAGCCCAGCAGATCGGATGTCGTCCTGAGGATCAGGTCGGCGCCGGTGTCGCGCAGTTCGCGTTCGGTGCCGAAACCGCACAGCACGCCCACGGTCTGCGCGCCGGCCGCGACGCCGGTGCGGATGTCGATGGTCGTGTCGCCCACCATCAGGCATTCCTCGGGCCGCACGCCCATGGCCTCGGCAGCGAACAGCAGCGGCTCCGGGTGCGGCTTCATGCGGCGCGTGGTCTGGGAGCCGATCACCTCGGTGAAATGCTCGCGCACCCCGTAGTGCTCGAGGAAGCGCGCCACGCGCGGCGCGCCGCCGGTGGAAATCGTGCACAGGGGGTAGTGGGTGGCCAGCCGCACGATCATCTGCTGCACGCCTGCCACCATCTCGTGCGGCACTTCGTCGATCGCCTCGGGGTTGCGCGTGTGGGCCGGATCGATGCCGCGCGCCCTGATCGCCTTGAGGCGCGCGCGCAGTCGCGTGACGGGCACGTCGAGCCCGAGCTGATCGAGCCGCGCATAGGCGCCATGCACCGGCGTTTCCATCGCCATCACGGCCTGGCGCGCCAGTCGCTCGGCGCGCCGCCCGCTGACCCGCGGGATGGCGTCGATGAGCCCCGCGAGGCGGGCGACGATGTGGTCATCCGTGTCGGCGAGGGTGCCGTCGACGTCGAAGCACAGGGCCCGGATGCGGGAGAGGTCCAGCGGCATGGAGGGACCTTAGCGCGATCGGGCGCTCAGCGGAGTCCGATTGCCACTTCCCCGCCTGCGCGGAGATGACGAGTCACTTCGTCCCGAAGATCCGGTCGCCCGCGTCGCCCAGGCCCGGCAGGATGTAGCCGTGCTCATTGAGCTGGCGGTCGATGGCGGCCGTGTAGATCGGCACGTCCGGGTGCGCGCGCTGCATGGCCTGCACGCCCTCGGGGCAGGTCAGCAGGCAGACGAACTTGATCGACTTGGGCTTGAGTTCCTTGAGCCGCTCCACTGCCGCTATCGCGGAGTTGCCAGTCGCGAGCATGGGGTCGACGACGACCACGTCGCGCTCGTGCATCTCCTGCGGCATCTTGAAGTAGTACTCGACCGCGACCAGCGTCTTGGGGTCGCGGTACAGGCCGATGTGGCCGACCCGCGCGCCGGGCACCACGTTGAGCATGCCGTCCAGGATGCCGCTGCCGGCGCGCAGGATGGACACGAACACCAGCTTCTTGCCGTCGATGACCTTGCCCGTCATCTTCTCCAGCGGCGTTTCGACCTCGATGTCCTGCATCGCCATGTCGCGCGTGACCTCGTAGGCCATCAGCGAAGCCAGTTCGCCCAGCAGCCGGCGGAAGCTGTTGGTGCTGGCCTCCTTCTTGCGCATGAGGGTCAGCTTGTGCTGCACGAGCGGGTGGTCGATGAGGTGGACTTGTGACATGGTGGGGACAGAAGTGACTGGCTGAATATATAGCGGCGGTATTCATCCCTCCCCCTCTGGGGGAGGGCAGGGTGGGGGCGCACGGCGGTGGACGGAGGCTGC
>JAKFEA010000076.1:0-2315 GCA_036675905.1 Acidovorax sp.
AGGCCGGGCTCGACCGCCATCAGGTGCAGGACCTGTTCGGCGTGCCACAGCAGGGTCGCCGCGCTGCCGCCAACCGCCAGCGCCAGCCACAGCGCCTGGCGCACCAGCGGGCCGGTGGCGGCCTGCTCGCCGGCGCCGAAGCGCTGGGCGACCTTGGGTGTGGTGGCCAGCAGGATGCCGGTCATCAGCAGGAATACCGGCACCCAGATCGAGTTGCCCAGCGCCACCGCCGCCAGGTCGCGCGGGCTTACCCGGCCGGCCATCACGGTGTCGACGAAGCCCATGGCGGTGTGCGCCAGTTGGGCGATGATGATCGGCGTGGCCAGCATCAGCAGGCTGCGCAGTTCGCGGCGCACGCGCTGCAGGCGCGATTCGGCGGGCATGGAGGTCATCGACGGGCGCTCGGGGAAAAGCCGCCTAGTCTACCCCTTGACGATTCGGTCAGGAAACGCAGTGGCGAGTCGTTTCGGCGATACAGTTGCGGGACGACGCGGGTGGCTGGCTGCCTTAGAATAGCGGCCCGACTTGCGGAGCCCTGCCATGCGAATTGTCGCCGACGAAAACATTCCCCTGCTCGATGAGTTCTTCGCCGGATTCGGCGAGATCCGCCGCTTGCCCGGCCGTGCCATCGACCACGCGGCGCTGGCCGATGCCGAGCTGCTGCTGGTGCGTTCGGTGACCCGCGTCGACCGCGCGCTGCTCGCCGGCGGCGCGGTACGTTTCGTCGGCACCTGCACCATCGGCACCGATCACCTGGATCTCGACTATTTCCAGCAGGCCGGCATCGGCTGGGCCAGTGCGCCGGGCTGCAACGCCCGCGGAGTGGTCGACTATGTGCTGGGCAGCCTGCTGGTGTTGGCCGAGCAGCAGGGCGTGGCGCTGCCGACGCGGACTTACGGGGTGGTCGGCGCCGGCCAGGTCGGGGCGCGGCTGGTCGAGGTGCTGCGCGGCCTGGGCTGGCGCGTGCTGGTCTGCGATCCGCCGCGCCAGGCCGCCGAGGGCGGCGACTTCGTTAGCCTGGAGCAACTGCTCGCCGAGTGCGATGTGCTCAGCCTGCATACGCCGCTCGACCGCACTACCCATCACCTGCTGGATGCCGCGCGGCTGGCCCGGCTCAAGCCCGGCGCCTGGCTGATCAACGCCAGCCGCGGCGCGGTGGTGGACAACGCGGCGCTGCGCGAACTGCTGGGATGCCGCGGCGATCTGCAGGCAGTGCTGGACGTCTGGGAAGGCGAGCCGCAGGTGGATGTCGGGCTGGCTGGCCTGTGCCGCATCGCCACCCCGCATATCGCCGGCTACAGCCTGGACGGCAAGCTGCGCGGCACGGCGCAGATCTACCAGGCGGCCTGCCGGTATTTCGGCTGGACCGAGGCGGTCAACCTGGCCGAGCTGATGCCGGCGCCCTGGCTCGGCGAGCTGGGCCTGGATGCGAGCGCCGATCCCGCTTGGGCGCTGGCCACCCTGTGCCGCGCGGTGTACGACCCGCGCCGCGACGATGCGGATTTCCGCCGCAGCCTGCAGGGCGACCAGGCGAGCCGCCGTGCGGCCTTCGATGCCCTGCGCAAGCATTACCCGATGCGTCGGGAGATCGATGGGTTGCGGGTGAACGTGCAGGGCGAGGCGCCGCAGCTGGTGCGGTTGATCAAGGCGCTGGGTGCCACGCTGCGCTGAGTGCTGGGTCAAGAGGGCAGGAGGGGGGACGCCTAGTTGCAAGCCCGCGAACGGTGGATGGGCCGCTGCTACCCCGGGTCAACAGGTAAAAAGCCCAGGCGTGGCCTGGGCAGGGGCAATCGGTGGCTGCTCAGCCGCGCGTGCCGGCCGGCGCGACCCAGTGCTTTTGCAGCTCGCTGCAGGCACGCTGGATCATCTGCTCGGTGATCGGGATCTCGCGGCCCTGGGCGTCGATGATGGCGCCGCCCACCGGATGTTGCGGTTGCAGCGGGACAACGCGGCGCTCGGGCGTCTGCTGGTGCACGTTCATGACCTGTCTCCTGATCGGCTGGTGCGCCCAGTCTAGAAGAGCCAGATGAACGCGCGGTGACAGCGGGAGTCCGGCAAAAGATGCACTCTGCCAGTGCCCCCTGCGGGCGCTGTGGCGAAGAAAAATAGAAATTGCACAGCCTCGCGCGCGAGGGCTGAACGAGGTGGTTATGTCGCGGTTTCACCTGGGCTTGATCATAAATCCGCTGGCTGGCCTGGGCGGCCCGGCAGCACTCAAGGGCAGCGACGGGGTGGCCGAACAGGCGCTGGCGCTGGGCGGCGCGCCGAAGTCGGCGGAGCGTACGCGCACGGCGTTGGAGTGCCTGCGTCCGGTG
>JAKFEA010000077.1:0-7975 GCA_036675905.1 Acidovorax sp.
GCGTCGCTGCTGCGGTGGGCCAGCCGCGTGGTGACCAGGTTGCCGAAGATGTAGGCGACCGGAATCACGCCGATGTACCAGCCCAGGTCTTCGGGCGGAACGCCATAGCCCTTGAGCACCAGGGGCGTGCCGCCCAGGAAGGTGTAGAAGGTCGCCGTCGCCGACGAGAGCATCACCACGTACAGCAGGAATGCCGGCTGGCGCGCCAGCCGTGCATAACCCGTGACCAGCTGGCGCAGCGCACCGGTCGGCGCATCGGGTTGCGACGGGCGACTCGGCAAGCCACGCCAGGCCGCGACCATCAGTGCGAGCGCCAGCAGCGCCAACAGCACGAAATTGGATTGCCAGCCGACGTGCACGTGCAACTGCCCGCCCACCAGCGTGGACAGCGGCGGCACCACGCCCATGCTCATGCCGATGAAGGCCATCGCGCGCGTGCGCTCGATGCCCTGGAACAGGTCCTGCACCATGGCCCGGCCCGTGACCATGCCGGCGGCGCTGCCGGCGCCCTGCAGCACGCGGCCGATCGTGAGCACGGTCAGGTCGGGCGCAAGGGCCGCGATCAGCGAGCCGACCAGAGCGATCGACAGGCCCATCAGAAGGACAGGCTTGCGGCCGATGCGGTCCGACAGCGGGCCGTAGACCAGTTGCATCCCGCCGTACGCCGCAACGAAGCCGCTGAAGGTGAGCTGCACCGCCGCCTGGCTGGCGCCGAAGGTGGCGGGCCAGTCCTGCATCGAAGGCAGGCAGATCGTCATGGCGAGCAGGCCGAAGGCCAGCTGCGCCACGAGGATGACCATGTGGAGCAGCGGGCTCCCGCGCGGCTTCGCGCTCGGGGTCATGCGGTCCTGCATCAGCTGTTCACCTGGGCCCACACCTTCTCCATCCGCTTGACGCTCACCGGCTGGGGCGTGCGCAGTTCCTGGGCGAACAGGCTCACGCGCAGTTCCTCCAGCAGCCAGCGGAAATCCTGCATGCGGTCGTCGACATGGCCCTTGCGCTCGGCCACCAGGCGCCAGTAGCGCTGCTCCTGCGGCTTGATGTCGGCCATGCGGGCGGCATCGCGCGCGGGGTCGGCACGCAGCTTGTCCAGGCGCAGCACGATCGCCTTGAGGTAGCGCGGGAAGTGCTGCAGCGCAGTCCAGGGCGTGTCCAGCAGGAAGCGCTTGGGCACGAGCCGCTGCAACTGCTGCGTGGCGTCGGCGGTGGCGTCCGGGTGGCCCCGGGTGTCCTTGATCTTGCGGACGGCCGCCGTGTACTCGGTGAGGACGGCGCCGGCCAGCCGGGCCACCTCGTTGGCGATCAGCGTCAGGCGGCCACGGCCCTCCTCCACGCGGCGCTTGAAGGCGGCTTCGTCGCTGGGCAGCGGGTCGAGCAGGAAGGCACGGTCCAATGCCACGTCGATGATCTGCTGGCGCAATTCCTCCTGCGTGCCCAGCGGCATGTAGGCCACGGCCATCTTCTGCAGGTCGGGGAGGTTCTTCTCCAGGTACTTGAGGGCGTCCTTGAGTTGCAGCGCGAACAGGCGCCGCAAGCCGATGCGGTGCTTCGCAGTCGCGACCTCGGGTTCGTCGAAGACTTCGATGGTGACTGCGTCGCCCTGGTCGATCAGTGCGGGGAAGCCGATGAGGGACGTGGACCCCCTGCGCACTTCCATCAGCTCGGGGAGTTCGCCGAAGGACCAGATGGCGTGGCGCTGCGCCGAATCGGCTTGCTGCCTGGCTCCCTCTCCCGCGCGCGGGAGAGGGTTGGAGTGAGGGCCCTTGGCGCGCGCCGAGCCACCCTCACCCTGCCCTCTCCCGCCGGCGGGAGAGGGTGACTGCCGCTCGACGACGGTCGCCGCGGGCTTCAACCCCGCCAGCGCCTGGAAAGCCCCTCTCGCCTGCGCGCCCCACTCCGCCTTCAACGCCCCGAGGTTGCGGCCCATGCCCAGTTGGCGGCCGTGTTCGTCGGCCACGCGGAAGTTCATGAACAGGTGCGCGTGCACCATGTCCAACTTGAAGTCGGTGCGCTTGACGTCCAGCGAGGTCCGCTCGCGCACCATCTTCAGCAGCGCATCCAGCAGGGAACCCACGGCCCAACGCTCGGGCGAAGTCAGTTCAGCCGCCAGCTTCGCTGCCGACTCGGGCAGCGGCACGAAGCGCGAGCGCGGCTTCTGCGGCAGGCTTTTCAGCAGGGCCTGCAGCTTGTCCTTCAACATTCCCGGCACCAGCCACTCGGCCCGTTCTTCGCTGACCTGGTTCAGCACGAACAGCGGCACCGTCACCGTCAGGCCATCGCGCGCATCGCCCGGCTCGTGCAGGTAGGCGGCCGCGCAATCCACGCCGCCCAGGCGGATCACCTTCGGGAAGGCATCGGTGGTGATGCCGGCCGCCTCGTGCCGCATCAGTTCCTCGCGCGACAGGCGCAGCAGGTTGGGCCTGCCGCGGCTTTCGGTTCGGTACCACCCCTCGAAGGTGTGCCCGTTGTAGACGTCGGCAGGGAGCTGCTGGTCGTAGAAGGCGTAGATCAGCTCCTCGTCCACCAGCACGTCCTGCCGGCGCGACTTGTGCTCGATCTCCTGGACCTGCTTGACCAGCTTGAGGTTGGCGGCCAGGAACGGCAGCCGCGTGTCCCACTGGCCGGCCACCAGCCCTTCGCGGATGAAGATCTCGCGCGCGCCCTGCTGGTCGACGCGGGCGAAGGGCACGCGCCGGCCGCTGTAGATCACCAGCCCGTACAGGGTGGCGCGCTCCAGCGCCATCACTTCGCCGGCCTTGCGTTCCCAGTGCGGATCGAGCAGCTGCTTGCGCAGCAGGTGCCCGGCCACCTCCTCGATCCATTGCGGCTCGATGTTGGCGATGCCGCGGCCGAACAGGCGGGTGGTCTCCACCAGTTCGGCGCAGACGATCCAGCGACCGGGCCGCTTCTTCAGGTGCGCGCCGGGATGGCGGTGGAACTTGATGCCGCGCGCGCCCAGGTACTCGGACTGGCCGGCGCCGGCGGGCCGCGCCCCGGTGGACGGGTTGGGCCCGGCATCCTCCATCTTCCAGCCGATGTTGCCCAGCAGGCCGGCCAGCATCGACTTGTGCAGCTCCTCGTAGCCGGCCGGCTGCGCATTCAGCCGCCATTTGTGCTCGGCGATCACCGTGTGCAGCTGCGTGTGGATGTCCTTCCACTCGCGCACGCGACGGACGTTGATGAAGTTCTGGCGCAGGAGCGATTCGTACTGGCGGTTGGAGAGTTTGTGGGCGGGCGCGCCCCCTCCCCGGCCCTCCCCCGATGGGGGAGGGAGAGGGGACTTGCTCCCTCCCCCTCTGGGGGAGGGTTGGGGTGGGGGCACTCCCCCCCGCGCCGCATGGATCCACTCCCACAGCCGCAGGTACCCCGAGAACTCGCTCTTCTCGTCGTCGAACTTGGCGTGCTGCTGGTCGGCCTGGGCCTGCAGCTCCAGCGGGCGGTCGCGCACGTCCTGCACCGACAGCGCCGACGCGATCACCAGCACCTCCGCGAGCGCGCCGCGTTCGCGCGCCTCCAGGATCATGCGGCCCACGCGCGGGTCCAGCGGCAGGCGCGCCAGCTCACCGCCGACCCGCGTCAGCTCGTTGGCATCGTCCACCGCGCCCAACTCGTTGAGCAGTTGGTAGCCGTCGGTGATGGCACGCCGCGGCGGCGGCTCGATGAAGGGGAAGTCCTCCACGTTGCCCAGGTGCAGCGACTTCATGCGCAGGATCACCCCGGCCAGCGAGGAGCGCAGGATCTCCGGATCGGTGAAGCGCGGGCGCTTCAGGAAGTCCGGCTCGTCATAGAGGCGGATGCAGATGCCGTTGGCCACGCGCCCACAGCGGCCGGCGCGCTGGTTGGCCGCGGCCTGGCTGACCGGCTCGACCAGCAGCTGCTCCACCTTGCTGCGGTAGCTGTAGCGCTTGACGCGCGCGGTGCCGGCGTCGATCACATAGCGGATGCCCGGCACCGTCAACGAGGTCTCGGCCACGTTGGTGGCCAGCACGATGCGCCGGCTGCCGTGCGGCTCGAAAATGCGGTCCTGCTCGGCCTGGGACAGCCGCGAGAACAACGGCAGCACCTCCGCCGTGCGCGTCAGCGGGCTGTGCGACAGGTGCTTGCGCAGGTGGTCGGCGGCCTCGCGGATCTCGCGCTCGCCGGGCAGGAACACGAGGATGTCTCCCGCCGCGTTGCCCTGCCACAGTTCATCGACCCCGTCCGCAATGGCTTCGTCCAGCCCGTACTCGCGCGTTTCCTCGAAGGGCCGGTAGCGCTGCTCGACCGGGTACATGCGCCCCGAGACGTAGATCACCGGCGCCTTGCCTTTCGCCGATGCAAAGTGCTCGGCGAAGCGCTCGGCATCGATGGTGGCCGAGGTCACCACGATCTTCAGGTCGGGCCGGCGCGGCAGCAGCTGCTTCAGGTAGCCGAGCAGGAAGTCGATGTTGAGGCTGCGCTCGTGGGCCTCGTCGATGATCAGCGTGTCGTAGGCCTGCAGCAGCGGGTCGGTCTGGGTCTCGGCCAGCAGGATGCCGTCGGTCATCAGCTTGACCGACGCATCGCGCGACAGCCGGTCCTGGAAGCGCACCTTGTAGCCGACCACCTCGCCCAGCGGCGTCTCCAGCTCCTCGGCGATGCGCTTGGCGACGCTGGAGGCGGCAATGCGGCGCGGCTGGGTATGGCCGATCAGCCGGCCCTTTTCGCCCGCCTTGGCGTTCAGGCGCCCCCGCCCCATCGCCAGGGCGATCTTGGGCAGCTGCGTGGTCTTGCCCGAGCCGGTCTCGCCGCAGACGATGACCACCTGGTGCGCGCCCATCGCCTGCGCGATCTCGTCGCGCTTGCCGGAGACCGGCAGCGATTCGGGGAAGGTGATGCGGGGGATGGCGGACAAGGGCAGGCGATGCGCGCGGCGGCGCAAAGCCCGTGATTATCGGATGGCGCGTACCGTACACTTTCCCGCTATCCCGCCTGCGTCCATCCGCCCGGAGCCGATGTCCACCGTCTTCAATTTCACCTTCGTGCCCTGGTTCCGCTCGGTGGCGCCCTACATCCACATGCACCGCGGCAAGACCTTCGTGGTCGGCGTCGCGGGCGAGGCGATCGCGTCGGGCAAGCTGCAGGCGATCGCGCAGGACCTGGCGCTGATCCAGAGCATGGGCGTGCGGCTGGTGCTGGTGCACGGCTTCCGGCCGCAGGTCAACGAGCAGCTCAAGGCCAAGGGCCACGCCGCTCGCTATTCGCACGGCATGCGCATCACCGACGGCGTGGCGCTCGACTGCGCGCAGGAAGCCGCCGGCCAGCTGCGCTTCGAGATCGAGGCGGCGTTCAGCCAGGGGCTGCCCAACACCCCCATGGCCGGCGCCACGGTGCGCGTGATCTCGGGCAACTTCATCACGGCACGGCCGGTGGGCATCGTCGACGGCGTCGACTTCCAGCACACCGGGCTGGTGCGCAAGGTGGACGTGGCCGGCATCCACCGATCGCTCGACCTCGGCGCACTGGTGCTGATCTCGCCGTTCGGCTTCTCTCTGACCGGCGAGGCGTTCAACCTGAACATGGAGGAAGTCGCCACCAGCGTGGCCATCGCGCTGCAGGCCGACAAGCTGCTGTTCCTGAGCGAGATCCCCGGCATCCGCATCCGTCCCGGCGAGCCGGAGGCCGAGGACAACCCGATCGACACCGAGCTGCCGCTGGCCGCCGCCGAGCAGTTGCTGGCGGCGCTGCCCAATCCGCAACAGCCCACCGACACCGCGTTCTACCTGCAGCACTGCGTCAAGGCCTGCAAGGCCGGCGTGGAGCGCAGCCACATCCTGCCGTTCGCGGTGGACGGCTCGCTGCTGCTCGAGATCTACGTGCACGACGGCATCGGCACCATGGTGATCGACGAGAAGCTGGAGAGCCTGCGCGAGGCCACGGCCGACGACGTGGGCGGCATCCTGCAGCTGATCGAGCCCTTCGAGCGCGACGGCACCCTGGTGCGCCGCGAGCGCAACGAGATCGAGCGCGACATCGCCAACTACAGCCTGATCGAGCACGACGGCGTGATCTTCGCCTGCGCGGCGCTGTACCCCTACCCCGAGGCGCGCACCGGCGAGATGGCGGCGCTGACCGTGTCGCCGCAAAGCCAGGGCCAGGGGGATGGCGAGAAGATCCTCAAGCGCATCGAGCAGCGTGCCCGCGCCATGGGCCTGGACAGCATCTTCGTGCTCACCACCCGCACCATGCACTGGTTCCTCAAGCGCGGCTTCGTGCAGGTCGAGCCCGACTGGCTGCCCGAAGCGCGCAAGCGCAAGTACAACTGGGACCGGCGATCGATGGTGTTCGTGAAAAAGCTCGGCTGACGCTCAGGCGGTCGCCAACCGGGGCGCGCGCAGCGAGCGCACGATCAGCACCAGGAACACCAGCGCGAACGCCACGAACGCCACGAACGACCAGTTGGCGATGGAGCCGCCCAGGAAAGTCCAGTCGATCTTGGTGCAGTCGCCGCTGCCGCGGAAGATCATGGGCACGGCGCGCTTGAGCGGGAAGGTTTCGATCATCCCGTAGAAGTCGCGCCCGCAGGACACGATCTCGGGCGGGTACCACTGCAGCCAGCTCTGGCGCGCCGCGACGAACGCGCCGAAGCCCGCGGCCAGCAGGCCCAGCACGCTGCCGGCGATCCAGGCGCCGCGGCGCGGGATGGCGGCAGCGAGGCCGGCGAACACGCCGACGCCGATCAGCGCATAGCGCTGCACGATGCACATCGGGCAGGGCTCCAGCCCGACGACGTGCTGCAGGTACAGCGCGAAAGCCAGCATGGCGGCGCAGGCGGCGAACACCAGGGCCAGCGTGCGGCGCGGCGCCGCGAACAACCACTCGAACACGTTCTTCTCCTGAGGGGGCGCCGGCCCCTTGTCTCAGGCCGCGCCTTCCACGAACACCCGGGCCCGGCGCGGCGTCACGACCAGCGTGTCGCCCTCCTGGAAGCCCGACTCCCTGAATTGTTGCGCAGGAATCTGCGCCTCGATGACCGCGTCCTGACGGACGAGGCTGCCTGCTTGGGTTTCTTCGGAAGGCGTAAGTTCCAGCCGCGCGATCGGGCCGACCACGATCGCCCGGGTGAGCTCGGCCACGATGCCGCGGGCGCCGGGTGCGTAGCGCTGCACGTCCAGGTCGTGCGGGCGCACGTAGGCAAACGCCTTGGCGTTCTGCGCATCCGCGTGCTCGGGCGAAGGCAGCTGCAAGCCTTCCAGGTGCACCTTGCCCTGGTGGGCACGGCCGCGGAAGGTGTTGACGTCGCCGAGGAAGCCGTAGACGAAGGGGCTGGCCGGATGGTCCCAGACCTCCTGCGGCGAGCCGACCTGCTCGACATGGCCGGCGTTCATCAGCACCACCCGGTCGGCCACCTCCAGCGCCTCTTCCTGGTCGTGGGTGACGAAGATGCTGGTGACGTGCAGCTCGTCGTGGAGACGGCGCAGCCAGCGGCGCAGTTCCTTGCGCACCTTGGCGTCCAGGGCGCCGAAGGGTTCGTCCAGCAGCAGCACCTTGGGCTCCACCGCCAGCGCGCGGGCCAGCGCGATGCGCTGGCGCTGGCCACCGGACAGCTGCGCCGGGAAGCGATCGGCCAGCCAGTCGAGCTGCACCAGGCCGAGCAACTCGTGCACCTTCTGCTTGATCTGCGCTTCGCTCGGGCGCTGGCCGCGCGGCTTCACCCGCAGGCCGAAAGCCACGTTCTCGAACACGGTCATGTGGCGGAACAGCGCGTAGTGCTGGAACACGAAGCCGACATGGCGGTCGCGCACGTGGACGTCGGTGGTGTCTTCGCCGGCGAACAGGATGCTGCCGTCATCGGCCGTTTCCAGCCCGGCAATGATGCGCAGCAGCGTGGTCTTGCCGCAGCCCGATGGCCCCAGCAGCGCGACCAGCTCGCCGGAGTCGATGTCCAGCGACACGTCGCGCAGCGCCTGGAAGTTGCCGAACTGCTTGCTGATGTTGCGGATTTCGATGCTCATGG
>JAKFEA010000078.1:0-25741 GCA_036675905.1 Acidovorax sp.
TCCAGGGTCGTGAACTGGCCGGCGTGCATGTAGGGCGGCCGGGCTGCCACGTTGCGCAGGCTGGGCGTGCGAAACGCGCCGAGCTGGCCCGGGTCGCTGGTCGACAGGAACTGCAGCTCGCCGCACTGTTCGGGCTTGGCGTCGCTGTAGCGGCCCAGGCAGTTGAACTCGTCCTGCAGCAGCTTGCGGATGGCATCGGCCCGGCCTCGATCCGGATTGTTGCGGTTGATGGGCGGCACGCCGGTGTTGTGGAAGGCATGGTCGGTCAGCAACGGCCCGTTGTGGCAGGTGACGCACTGCCCCTTCGTGAGGAACAGGCGCAGCCCACGAACCTCCTGCTGCGTCAGGACTTCCTGGCCGCGACCGTCGCCCGAAACCGTCGCCTGGGCGTACTGGTCGAAACGGGACTCGCCGTAGGAGACCTGCCGCTCGTACGCGGCGATCGCCTTGCCCATGTTGGCGAACACCCGGTTCACCGCGTCGCGGCTGCTTTCCGGCATGGCTGCCCAGGCGGCCTTCTCTTCCTGGGTGCCATTCGGCGACGCGTTGTCCGGCAACTTGTCCAACGCCGGCATAGGGCCGAAAACGCCGCCGTACGGACCCTTGTAGTGCGCCTGCACCAGTTTCACGAAACGCACCCGGTTGCCGCCGTGCTCTGCTGCGTCCTCGAGCGGACCCAGCGCTTGCGACCAGAGGCTGTCCTTGCGCCCGTCCCAGAACAGGAAGGGTGAGTGCGAAGCGCCCATCACGGGCATGGTCCGCCGCTTTCCCGTGCCTATGCCTTCTCCGAAGGGTTTCCCGTCCTGGAATTGCTGGTCCGCCGAGTGGCAGCTGGCGCATGAAACCTTGCCGTTGCGGCTCAGCCGCGTGTCGTTGAACAGCGCGCGGCCCAGCGCCACCGCTTCCGTCCGATGCTCGTAGGCATTGGACGGCTCGGAGGGACGCTCGCCGGCCTCCTTGAGCCGCATGGAGGCGATGACGGCGGCCTCCTGCGCCGACCATTTGTCGCGCGCCGGTGTTTGCCGCCCCTCCTGCGCAGCCCAGGCCGAGACGGCCAAGGCCGCCACCGCAACAGCCGCAGCGGCAGCCAAGCGCCGGCTCGCGATCCGGCGCGGCCTCATTGCCGTGCGGTGGAGTTGTTCACCACCGTGTTGAAGGTGACCTTGTCCGTGCCTTCGGGACCCTGGATGTCGAGCTTCAGCTCCCACCAGCCGGTCATGCTGAACTTCATGCCCTCCAGCAGGTAGGTCCCGTCCGCGAGTTCGCGCGTCACCCGGGGTTGCGTCGGAAGGCCGTGACCGTGCTGCGGCATGCCGCCGTCGACGGCAAACCGGGCGCCGTGCACCGGCTGGCCCTGCGGCGTGGCCAGCCGGACCTTCCAGCTGTGGATCTGGTTGATGGCGGGCGCCTGTGCCGGCGGGACCAGTGCCACCTGGTACACGCCGGCGGCCGACTTCTTGTCGAGGGCGAGGTCGAGGTCGGGCGGGGTGCCGCAGCCGGCGGCCAGCAAGGCCAGCGCGGCAATTGCGACGGGTGCAGAGAGCTTGCGAAGCATCGGAATCTCCAACTCAGGGGTGTGTCCATGAAGACTCCGAATTGTTCTCGGGCACTCGCCGGCGGACTTGAACGAAGGGGCTGGATTGGCAGCCTTTTCATTCAAGTGATTCGATGCTCCGGCCCCTCCGCCCGGGGCAGGGGCCCGGACCGCTGGCGGGCGGCCCCGCGGTCCCTGCTCAACCGAGCATTTCGTCGAGCCGGCCCTTGGTTTCCGCCAGTTCGAGCAGCATGTCGTGCACCACTTGGCGCACCGAGGTTTCCTCGTTCATGTCGCCCACTAGCTGGCCGACCGGATAGGTGAGGAATTCCTCCGCCTTGGCGCGTTCCACGCGCGTGCGGCCATGCGCCCACCACAGCATGTTCTGCAGCGGGGCGGGTAGCGGTTTCGGGGCGCCGGGCTGGTTCCACGCGTCGGTGAACGCGTTGCGCAGCGTGCGGCACTGCTTGCCGGTGACGCTCTTGGTCAGCACCGCATCGTCTCCGCCGGCCTTCAGCAGCTTGGTCCGGATCTCGGGCGTGAGCTCGCTCTGCACGGTCTTGAGCCAGATCGAGCCGCACCAGACGCCCTCGCAACCGAGCGCGAGTGCCGCCGCGACTTGCCGGCCCCGGCCGACGCCCCCGCCGCCCAGCACGGGCAGCGGCGACACGGCATCCACGATGCGCGGCCACAGCACCATCGACGAGATGTTGCCGGTATGGCCGGCGGCTTCCGTGCCGACCGCCACCACCAGGTCGCAGCCGGCATCCCGGTGCTTGAGCGCGTGCCCGGTCTTGCCAGCGAGCGCGCCCACCTTGATGCCTTGCGCGTGCGCGCGTTCCACCAGCTCCCTGGGCGGGCTGCCCAGCGCATTCACGATCAGCTTGATCGGGTGCCTGAAGCAGATCTCCAGCATCTGGAGGCTCTCGCGGGGAGTCATGTGCAAGCCCTTGAGCAGCTCGCGCGCGGCGGCGTCGGCCTGGTCGGCCGGCAGGCGCGGAATGCCGGCGTCATCGAGCAGCTTGCGCACGAACTCGACGTGCTCCTCGGGCAGCGCGTCGATATCCACCTGCGCCACGTCCTCGTAGGCCGCTGGCATCAGGATGTCGACTCCATAGGGACGCCCGCCGATGTGCTCGTCGATCCAGCGCAGATCCTCCTCCACCCGATCGGCATGGGCGCGCGCCATGCCCAGCACGCCCAGCCCGCCGGCCCTGGAGACTTCCACCACCACGTCGCGGCAATGCGAGAACGCGAAGATCGGCGCCTCGATACCGAACATCTCGCACAGGCGGTTCTTCATCGCGGACCTCCTCAATACGACTTGGGCAACCCGAGCACGCGCTCGGCGATGTGCGACAGGATCATTTCCCGGCTCACCGGCGCGATCCGCGGGATCATGATCTCGCGCAGGTACCGCTCCACATGGAACTCCTTGGAGTAGCCCATCCCGCCATGCGTGAGAATCGACTGCTCGCATGCGCGGAATCCCGCCTCGGCCGCGAAGTACTTCGCCGCGTTGGCCTCGGCGCCGCAGTCCCTGCCCTGGTCGTACAGCCAGGCGGCCTTCATCATCAGCAGTTGCGCCGCCTCGAGTTCCACCCAGTTGCGCGCCAGCGGGTGCTGGATCGCCTGGTTCATGCCGATCGGACGATCGAACACCACGCGCTCGTTGGCGTACTCGGCCGCCTTCTTCAGTGCAATCTTGCCGATGCCGATGGCTTCGGACGCCAGCAGCACCCGTTCCGGGTTCATGCCATGCAGGATGTACTTGAAGCCCTTGCCTTCCTCGCCGATGCGGTCCTCCAGCGGGATCTCCAGGCCGTCGATGAACAGCTCGTTGGAGTCCACGCACTTGCGGCCCATCTTGTCGATCTTGCGGATGTCGACCTTGCTGCGGTCCAGGTCGGTATAGAACAGCGACAGGCCGCCCGACTTCTTTTCGGCTGGCAGGTCTTCCAGCGGGGTGGTGCGCGCCAGCAGCAGGATCTTGTCGGCGACTTGCGCCGTGGAAATCCACACCTTCTGGCCGTGCACCACGTACTTGTCGCCTTGCCGCACGGCCCGCGTCTTGAGCCGGGTCGTGTTCAGGCCGGTGTTGGGTTCGGTCACGCCGAAGCAGGACTTCACCTGGCCCTTGGCCATCGGCGGCAGCATCCGCTTCTTCTGCTCCTCGGTCCCGAACACCGCCACGGGCATCAGCCCGAACACGTTGATGTGGATGCTGGAGGCGCCGCTCATGCAGGCGCCCGACTCGGCGACGGCCTGCATCATCACTGCGGCTTCCTGCACCCCCAGGCCCGAGCCGCCGTAGGGCTCCGGAATGGCCAGGCCGAGCCAGCCCGCCTCGCCCATCGCCTGGTAGAAGTCATGCGGGAAAACGCCGTCGATGTCGCGCTCGCGCCAGTACGACTCGGGGAACTGGCTGCACAACTGGGTCACAGCCTCGCGGATGGACTGCTGCTCAGGGGTCAATTCGAAATGCATCGGTACTTCCTCGATGGGTCAGCGGCCTGTCCAGCGCGGTGCGCGCTTCTCCGCGAAGGCCCGCGGGCCTTCCTGGGCGTCTTCGCTGAGATAGACGCTCTCGAACAGGTGGTAGGCGGCGCGCAGGCCGGCCGAGCGGCCCATCTCGGTGGACATGTACACCAGCTCGCGAGCTGCCTTGACGGTGAGCGGCGCATTGGCAGCAATCACCTTGGCCAATTCCAGTGCCTTGTCGCGCAGTTGCGCCAGCGGCACCACTGCGTTGACATAGCCCAGTTCATGGGCGCGCTGCGCCGTCATGGGCGCGCCGGTGAGCAGCAGCTCCATCATGATTCGCTGCGGCAGCATGTGGGCGAGCGGGGCGGCCCACGGCATGCCGCGGCCGACCTTCGCTTCGGTGATGCCGAACTGGGCATGGTCGGCTGCGATGCACAGGTCGCACATCTGGGCGAACAGGAACCCGCCGGCGTACGCGACGCCATTGACCGCCGCGATCACCGGCTTGCTGATCTGCACCACGTCGCCCAGCACCGGGAACAGGTCGCGCGGCGGTACACGAAGGCCGGTAGCGGCCGCCTCCTTCAAGTCCATACCGGCGCAGAAGGCCTTGTCGCCGGTGGCGGTGAGGATGCCGGCGTGCAGCGTGGCATCGCCATCCAGCTTGTCCCAGGCTTGCCGCAAGCCCTCGATCACGCCGCGGTTGATGGCGTTGCGCGCCTGTGGGCGGTCGATGATGACGATGGCAATGCCGTCGATGGTTTCGAACAGGACTTCCTGAGTCAGGTTCATCGGATCTCTCCCCAGGTTTCGCGCGCTTCGCGCATCAGGCGCTCACGATGCTCCGGCGGGGCGATAGCCACCATGGCCTTCACCCGCTCGCGCAGGCTCTTGCCGCGCAGCCGCACCATGCCGTGTTCGGTGGCGATCACGTCCACGTCGCTGCGCGGCGTAGTCACCGGCCCGGACAGGCGGCTCACGATCTTCGAGTCGCCTTTCTTTCCGGCGGAAGGCAGCGCCACGATCGACACGCCGCCTTCGGACTGCGCGGCCGCGCGCACGTAGTCGACCTGGCCCCCGACCGCGCCGATGTACTCGCCGCCGATGGCCTCTGCGTTCACCTGCCCGGTCAGGTCCACCTGCAGCGCCGAGTTGATGGAGACGAAGTTCTTCAGCTGCGAGAGTGCGCGGATGTTGTGGGTGTAGCTGGTGGGGCACAGCTTCACCTGCGGATTGCGGTCGGCGAAGCGGTAGAGCCTCTCGGTGCCGAACAGCACGCCGGTGATGGTGACGCCCGCATCCAGGCCCTTGTGCGCGTTCGTGACCACGCCCTTGTCCATCAGGTCGGCCACCGAGTCGCCGATCATGCCGGAGTGCACACCCAGCTCGCGCCGGTCGGTCAGCATCGCGACGATCGCTTCGGGGACCGCGCCTATGCCCACCTGCAGCGTGGCTCGGTCCGGGATGAGATCCGCCAGGTGCCTGGCGATGCTGCGCTCCAGCTCGCCGAAGGGCGCCGCCGGCAGCTCCAGCGGCTTGCGGTCGGTCTCGACAGCCACCGTGATCTCGTCGGCCGCGAGCGGCCGGTCGCAATGCGACCACGGGATCTGGCGGTTGATCTCGGCGATCACGACGCGCGCCTGGGCCATTGCGGTGCGCACGTAATCGTTGACGAGGCCGAAGCTGTGTTCACCCCGCTCGTTGGGCGGGCTCACCTGCAGCAGCACCACGTCGGCGCGGATCGTCCGGTTGCGCAGCAGGGTTTCGATCGATGAGATGTGGCACGGAATCGGGTCGAGCTTGCCGGCGCTGGCCAGTTTGCGCAGGGTGCCGATGCCACCGATGCCGGTGAAGCGCAGGTGGTCGGCGTGCTCGGGCTGGAAAGTCGTGGAGAAACCGGAGCCAAAGAACACGCCCGCGCCGCTGTACGCCGCACGCTGTTCGACCAGTCTTTCGCCCAGGCTGAGCGCTTCGCCGCAGCCCTGCTGCAGCAGCACACCGTCGCCTGGGCGGATGTACTGCGCCAGGTCCAGATTGGCGAGTGGTTCCATGCGCATCACGCCTCTCCTGACGGCATCGCCAGGATCTGCCGGGCGCGCTTGAGCAGCGGTCCGTCGATCATGCGTCCCTCGAAATCGATGGTGCCGATGCCGCGAGCCGTGGCGTCCTCGTAAGCCGCCACCATGCGCCTGGCGTACTCGCACTCTTGCGCCGTTGGCGAGAACGCGCGATGGGCCAGCTTCACCTGGCCGGGCGTGACGCAGATCTTGCCCTCGTAGCCGAGGTCGCGGCCGACCGAGGCGTCCTGCAGGAACAGCTCGTCGTCGCGGATGTCCACCACCGCCTGGTCGATCGCGACCAGGCCGGCGGACCGGGCCGCCATGACCACCAGCGAGCGGGCGGTGTACACCTCTTCTCCGCGGGGCGTGCGGCGCCCGCCGATGTCGGCCGCGAAATCCTCCGCACCGAAATAAACCGAACCCATGCACGCGGTCTTCGCGCAGACCTCGACCGCGTTCAACACGCCCTTCACCGACTCGATGCCGCCGACGATGGTGCGCGCGGCCGCGCGTGGCGCTTCGGCGTCGCGGCGCCGGATCCAGTGGATGGCGGGGAGCGCCTGCTCCGGCGACTCGAGCTTGGGGATGACCACTCCGTCCACTTCGCTCAGGAACGCTGCCTCGAGGTCGGCCAGGTAGTGCGGCGAGGCCGGCACGTTGACGCGGACGGTGAGCATGCCCTGCAGTCCCGCGGCGCGCACCTGCGCCACGGTGTCGGCCAGCATCTCGCGCGCTCGCTGCTTCTCGCCGGGCGGCGTGCCGTCCTCGAGGTCGATGACGCAGCAGTCGGCGCCGAAGCGAGGGAACTTGAGGACCAGGTCCGGCCGGTTGGCGGGCGCAAAGAACAGGGAGCGGGTCATGGCTGGAGAGGGTAGCGTCTCTTGCACTTCATGTCCATAAAGGTGTACTCTTTGTTCATGTATGTGAATACGAACGCGTGATGCCTCCTGCAACTCCCCGCGACGCCGCCACGGTGGTGGTGGTGCGCGAATGCGTTTCCGGCGGTCTCGAAGTGCTGTTGCTGCAGCGGGCCGAACGCGGCGACCACAACAGCGGCGCCTGGGTGTTCCCAGGCGGCCTGGTCGACCCGGGTGACCGCGCCGAGGAGGTGCTCGCCTTTCAGCGTGCCGCGGTGCGCGAGTGTTTCGAGGAGTGCGGCATCCTGCTCGCGCGCGATGCCGCCGGCGCCTGGCCCGCGCTCGGCGAGCCGGCCCGCGCGGAGCTCGCGGCCCAGCGCCAGCATGTGGCGTGTGGCACGACCACCTTGGCTGAAGTGTGCCGTCGCTTCGGCCTGCAGCCCTCGTACGACGCGCTGCACTTCATCGCGCACTGGCTCACGCCGATGGGGCGAGCCAAGCGCTTCGACACGCGCTTCTTTCTCGCGGTGGTGCCGACCGGCCAGCAGGCTTTGCACGACGCCCAGGAGACGCTCGACCACGTCTGGATCGCGCCCGCCGAGGCGCTGTCGCCGCGCAACTCGCGCCGCCTGATGACGCCGACGCGCGCCACGCTCGAGCAACTGCTGCCGTTCGACTCGGCGCAGGCATTGCAAGCCTGGGCGGCGCAGCCCCGCAAGGTCGAGCGGATCCTGCCGCGCCTGGCGGTCGATGCCGGCGGTGTCCGGCCGGTGCAGCCGCATGAACCTGCCTACGAGGAAATCGCCAAGCTGGACCCGCAAGGACGCTCCGACGTCTGGTGCGAGATGCGCCCGGGTGTCGAAGTGAGGATCGGCAGCCATGTCACGCGCGTGGTGCGCGAGGACGGGACCAACCGGTACTTCGTGGATGGCGTCGAGATCGAGCCGGCCCAGCCGACGTTCGTGGCAGAGGACCGGATCGCCATTGCGCCCGACGCCGATTCGCTGCCGGCTGGGATGCGAGCCACCGCGGAGTGGATAGCGCCACATCGCGGCTTCCTGCACAGGGTGGAACCCCTGGACCCCACCGGCTAGAACTTGGAGAAGTCGGGTTTGCGCTTTTCCACGAAGGCGTTCACCGCCTCCTCGTGGTGCGGCGTCTTGTGCGCCAGGGCCTGCAGGCTCGCCGACATTTCGAGCAGCGGACCGAAGTCCAGGCGCTCGCCCTCGCGAAGCAGCTTCTTGGCCATGCGCAGGGCCCCGCCCGGGTTCAGTGCAATCTGACCGGCCAGCGCACGCGCTTCGGGCAGCAGCTGCTCGTGCGGCACGACACGCGACACCAGCCCGATCTTCAGCGCCTCCTGCGCATCCAGCGCCCGTCCGGTGAACGACATCTCGGCCGCCATGCTCTTGCCGACCACGCGCGGCAGAAGCCACGCGCCGCCATCACCGGGAATCAGGCCGACCTTGACGAAGCTTTCGGCAAACGACGCCTTTTCCGAGGCGATGCGGATGTCGCACATGGTGGTGAGATCGCAGCCGGCTCCGATCGCAGGGCCGTTCACGGCCGCAATGGCCGGGACTTCGAGGTTGTAGACGGCCATTGCGAGGCGCTGCACGCCGGTGCGATACCAGTCGCGCAGCTGGCTCGGCGACCAGTCGAACATGTTCTGCATGTCCTTCAGGTCGCCGCCGGCCGAGAACGCGGAGCCCGCGCCGGTGACGATCACGACCCGGACCGACGGGTCGGCATTGATCCGCGCGCACGCATCGACGAATTCCTGCGGCGCGGTGTTGCCGGTGAGTACGTTGCGCGTCGCGGGCGAATTCAGGGTGAGCGTGACGACGGCGCCGCTTTGCTCGCAAAGAAGGAAGTTGCTCATGGTGTCTTTCTCAGGAAGGCTGCAGCGCTTCCCGAATGAAGTCGAGGGTGAGAGCGCCAGGGCTGGCAATGAGCGCGCGCCCCAGGAGACGGTTCCAGGCCAGCTCGGAGCCGTATTCGGCGCGCCACTGGTGCAGCCGGCGCGTGAACAACTGCAGGTCCAGCTCGGCCGTGATGCCGATCGCGCCGTGGATCGCATGCGCCATCGGCGCGACGATGGCGGCGGCTTCACTGGTGCGCGATTTCGCGACCGCGGCGCGCAGCGGATCAGGCAGCGCGCCATCGACCTGGCAGCCGATCCGCGCGGCCATTCGCGCCGCCGCGGTCTGCTCGGCCATGACGGCCAGTTGGTGCTGGATGACCTGGAACTTTCCGATGGGGCGGCCGAACTGTACGCGCTCGTTGGCAAAAGCCAGTGTCATCTCGAGGGTGCGTTCCAGTGCGCCGACGATCTGGGCAGCCGTCACGACGGCGCCGAGCTCCCTGGGAAGCTGCTCCTGCCCCACCGCCCGCGACGCGATCGTCTGGGCAAGTGGCGCCGGCACGGCGTACTTGCCATGCAGCACGAACAGCTCGAAGGCATCGGCAAGCGACAGGCCTGCGCCGCCGCGGGCCTCCGGCACCATCGCGTCGAGGTAGCCGGATTCCTCCAGCGCCCGCCACAGTGGCGCGGGCGAGCCGCCGCGCTCGATCTCGCGCACCACGGCGGGTGGAGACACATCCGCCAGCAGCCTGTCGAGGGAATCCCCGATCTCGTTCATCTCAATCCCAAGCCGCGCGCGATCAGGCCGCGCAGTACTTCGCGCGTGCCGCCGCGCAAGGAGAAGGTTGGCGCGAACTGCGTGATGTATGCCAGCGTGCGCAACAGTTCGGCCGGCGCCCGCTCGTCGGTGCTCGCCAGCATGTCGGCGATGGCAATCGGAACCAGTTGCTCGAACTCGGTCCCCAGGTCCTTCACCAGTGATGCTTCGGTCATCGGGCTCTCACCTGCGGCGAGCCGGGTGGTCACCGCAATCGACATCGACCGCAACGTGGCCAGGTGCGAGACCAGTCGTCCTGCGAGCGCGACGCACGCATCGTCCAGCCGGTCCGACGCGCGCAAATGCCCGATCCACGTGTCCAGCAGCACCATGCTGGAGTAGATCCTTTCGGGTCCGCTGCGCTCGTAAGCGAGTTCGGCCGTGACCTGCTGCCAGCCCGAACCCTCTTCGCCGATCAGCGCGTCTGCCGGCAACTCCACGTCGTCGAAGAAGACTTCGCAGAAATGGCGATCGCCGGTCAAGTCCTCGATCGGCCGAATCGTGATGCCCGGCGTCTTGAGGTCGAACAGCAGTTGCGACAGCCCCTTCTGGCGCTGCTCCGGTTCGCCGGAGGTGCGCACCAGGGCGATCATGTAATGGCAATGGTCGCCGTTGGTGGTCCAGATCTTCTGGCCGTTCAGGCGCCACCCGTTCGCCGTCCGCGTGGCGCGGGTTCGCACGCTGGCGAGGTCGGAGCCCACCTGCGGCTCGCTCATCCCGATGGCGAAGAAGGATTCGCCGCGGCAGATGCGCGGCACGTGCAAGCGCTTCTGCTCCTCGGTGCCGTAGCGCAGGATCATGGGCGCGCTTTGCCGCTCGGCGATCCAGTGTGCTGACACGGGCGCTCCGCGCGCCAGCAACTCCTCGACCAGCACGAACCGCGCGAAATGATCGCGCCCGCCGCCGCCGTACGCCGGCGGCAGTGCCAGGCCGATCCAGCCGCGCCGGCCGAGCTCGCGGCTGAATTGTGCGTCGAAGCCGAGCCACGAGCGCGCACGCGTGTCGGCCGGCATGCCGGCCAGCGCTTCGTCGAGGAAGGCCCGCACCGGCGCACGCAGCGCCTCCGCCGCTGGCGGAAGCGCGTGCAGCGGCGGTGTGGCGATCACTTGTTGCCCAGGCCCGCCTTGAATGCGTTCAGCACCTCGGTGCCGGTCTTGCCGCGGCGATCCAGGTTCTGCGCCCATTCGGTGGACACTTCGCCGGCGGCCTGCGCCAGCGTGTCCTTGTCGGCCTGCGACAGGGGCGTGAGCTTCACGCCGGCGGCCTTGGTCTTCTCGATGTCGCTGGCTTCGTCCTTCTCGACCTGCTTGCAGGCGCTGTGGGTGAGTTCCTCGCCCAGGTCGGTGAGGCTCTTCTGCATCTCCGGCGGCAGCGACTTGAAGCGCCTTTCGCTGATCACCCAGTTGGCGACGAAGGATCCGAAGTTGGAGCCGATGGTGCCGGTCTTGGACAGCTTGTCGATGTCGTAGGGGGCCAGGCTGTTGAAGGGGAACAGCACGCCGTCGATGGTGCCGCGCGACAGGGACTCGTAGACCTCCGGCGTCGGCATCAGCACCGGAACGGCCTTGAGCTTCTTGAGCAGCAGTTCCTTGGCCGACCCGGAGGTGCGGATCTTCATGCCGTCCAGGTCCTTCAGGCTGGCGAACGGCTTGCGCGTGATGACCTGGTAGGGCGGCAGCACGATCGTGAACAGCAGGCGCACGCCGTTGGGTGCGAATTCCTTCTTGTCCAGCGTCCCGCCCGGCTTGGCGAGGGCCCAGTAGGCCAGCGTCGCCTGGCAGGAGCCGCTGTAGTGCAGCGGCAGCTCGGGCACCACCGACAGGGGCATCTTGTCCGACACGAAGCCGGGCGCCACGTAGGCAATGTCGATCACGCCCGACTGGGTGAGCGACAGGAAGTCCTTGGCCTTGCCCATCTGCTCGGCGGGGTAGTACTCGAACTCGAAACCCTTGGCCGCCGGGTTGGACTTGAGCCGCTCCATCATCGGCGTGGTGAAGTACTTGGGCAGGTAATGGCCGACCGGGAACGAGTCGGCGATCTTGATCTTGGTCTGCGCCGAAGCGGCGCCCGCGGCGCAGAAGACCGCCACGGCGAGGGAGGAAGCGAGCAGTTTGGTCATGTTGTCTCCAGTGGAAAGAATCAAGGGGCCATCTTCGAAGGCAGCCAGAGAATGATCTGCGGGAATGCCACCAGCACCACGACCAGCAGCAGGTGGCTGAACACGTGCGGCCACACCCCGGCAAAGATTTCGGCCAGCGGCCGTTGCGCGTAGCGAGCCACCACGAACACGTTCAGGCCCACCGGCGGTGTCACCAGGCCGACTTCGGCCATCACGATGACGATCACTCCGAACCACACCGGATCGAAGCCGAGCGCCTTGACCAACGGCAGCAGGATCGGAACCGTGAGGATCAGGATCGCCACCTGGTCCATCAGGCAGCCGAGGACCAGGTAGCCGAACATGATCATCGCGATGATCACCCAGCGTGACAAGTCCAGCGAGCTCACCCACGCGACCAGCGCCTGGGTGCTTTGCGTCAGCGTGAAGAAGTAGCCGAAGATCTTGGCGCAGACGATGATCATGATGATCATGCAACTGGCATGCGCCGCGTGCACCATGGCCTTGGACAGCGACGCCCGGGTGACCTGTCGTTCCCACAGCGCGATCAGGAAGGCGCCGAATGCGCCCAGCCCCGATGCTTCGGTCGGGGTCGCGATGCCGGTGTAGATCACGCCGGTCACGGCCATGAACAGGAACACCATGGGGCCGACCACCTTCAGTGAGGCCAGCTTCTCGCGCAGGCTGTAGGCTCGCACGGCCGGCGCGGCACGGGGATTGATCAGCACCAGCACCCACACGGTGGCCATGATCGTGAGCGTGACCAGGATCCCGGGGATGACGCCGCCGATGAGCAGTGCGCTGATGCTCACGTCGGCGATGATCCCGTACAGGATCAGGGCGATGCTGGGCGGGATCAGCATCGCCAGGGTGCCGGAGATCGCCACCACGCCGCCGGCCAGCTTGGGCTCGTAACCCTGCTTGAGCATCGCCGGCATGGTGGTCGACGACAGCGTGGCCGCGGCGGCGGTGCTGGAACCCGAGATGGCCCCGAAGCCGGCGCCGGCCAGGGCAGTGGCCATGGCCAGGCCGCCCGGGACCCGGCCGACCCAGATCGCGGCGGCCCGGAACAGGTCGTCTGCCACCCCGCTGATGATCACGAACTCGGCCATCAGGATGAACAGGGGGATGGAAATCAGCTCGTACGAAGAAGCAGTGGACAGCGGGGCAGTGGACAGCACGCCGGCCATGGTGTCCCAGCCTCCCACCAGGTAAAGGCCGAGCGCGCCCGTGAACACGAGCGTGAACGCCACCGGCATGCCGATGGTGAGCAGCCCGAACAGCAGGGCCGTGGTGATCGCAACGGTCATTCCGCGCCCTCCTGCGTGCCGGAGATCGGCGGCAGTTCCTTGAACACCCGGCCGGTGGCGAGCGTGGCGATGTAGCCGACCGCGTTGAGGGCCACGCGCAACGTCAGCATGCCGAAGCCGATCGGGAAACCAATGCTGATGGTCCAGGACGGAACCGGCAACCCGGTGCTGGATTGCGCCTCGGTCTGGAATTCCTCGAGGGTGTGCCCCGCCGACACCCAGGCGCACAGCGCGAACGCGGGCGCCGCCAGCACCATGGCGATGGTCTCGAACCAGTAGCGGGTTTTCGAGCCTACGTAGTTGTGCAGGATATCGACCGACACGTGCGAATGCGCCTTCAGGGTGTGCGAGACGGCCAGGAAGAACAGCCCCGGCATCAGGTAGTGGTTGACGACCTCGTAGGCCCAGGCGATCGGCGCGTTGAACACGTAGCGGCTCGACACGTCGGCCACCACCAGGCACATCAGCCCGAACAGCATCGCGCAGCCGACTGTCACCAGCACGCCGTCGATGACGTCGATCCAGCGCCGCAGGGTGGAGTAGAAGACGGGCGCTTCGCTCGTGGGCTCCACCAACACGGTCTCGGTCACGGGGCGGTTCTCCTTTTCATGGGGGCAGGTTCAGGCCGCGGCTGCCAGCGCATCGGGGGGCACGCCCCACGCCAGCGCCCATTGATGCGCGTCGCCGGGCTCGGCGGGCGGCGTTGGACGCTCTGCCGGCGTTGCGCTGAAGCGCGGTGCGGGGGCCGGTTGCGGGATGCCGCCCACCTCGATGAAGCTGCACCGCGCCAGGTGATGAGGATGGCGCGGGGCTTCGGACAGCGCCAGCACCGGGGCGAAGCAGCCGTCGGTGCCTTCGAGTGCCTTGCACCAGTCGTCACGCGTGCGGGCCGCGAAGATGCGGGCGAAGCGCGCGCGCAGCTCCGGCCAGCGCGCCCGTTCGTCGAAATCCGGCAAGCCCTCCACGTCGGCGCCGACCGCGCGCAGCTTGTCCAGCAGCACCGCCCGGAATTTCTTCTCGATCGGCGCGATGGAGACGTATTCGCCGTCGGAGCAGCGGTACACCTCGTAGTACGGCGCGCCGGAGTCGAGCAGGTTGGTGCCGCGCGGACCGTCGTGCAGGCCGGCCGCGAGCAGCCCGTAGAACGGCGTCATGAGCGTGTTGACGCCGTCGATCATGGCGGCGTCCACCACCTGGCCTTGCCCGGTGGCGCGCGCATGCAGGATCGCCGCGAGCAGGCCCATCGCCAACAGCATGGCGCCGCCGGCGTAGTCGCCCAGCAGGTTCAGCGGCGGGGTGGGCGGGGCATCCGCCCGGCCGATGGCGTGCAAGGCGCCGGCCAGCGCGATGTAGTTGAGGTCGTGCCCGGCCGCGCGTGCCAGCGGCCCTTCCTGGCCGAAGCCGGTGACGCGGCCGTAGGCCAGCCGGGGGTTGTCCTTCAGGCACTCGTCAGGGCCGAGGCCGAGGCGTTCCATGGTCTGCGGCCGGAACCCTTCGATCAGGGCGTCGGCATGGCGCGCCAGCTCGCGCGAGAGCCGCACGCCCTCGGGCGACTTCAGGTCGGCCTTGAGCGTGCGCTTGCCGCGCAGCAGCAGGTCGAACTGCGGCGGCCTCTCGATGCCGAGCCCGCTCGGCTCGATGCGGTCGAAGCGCAGCACCTGCGCGCCGAGGTCCGCCAGCAGCATGCCGCAGAGCGGGCCGGGGCCGACGCCGACGAATTCGACGACCCGCAGGCCGGCCAGGGGTCCGGCCGGGTTCAAGCGCTCTCCTTCACCCCGTTGGCCGGCGCCTTGCGGGCGGCTCCGTTGGCAAGCAGTTGCTCGACCTCCGCGCTGCTGAAGCCGGCTTCGAGCAGGACTTCGGTGGTGTGCTCGCCCAGTCGCGGAGCGGGGCGCGACTCGTCGGCCGTGTTGTCCTGCCACCGGGTTGCCATGCGCATCGAGCGGATGGGGCCTTCGGTGGGATGCTCGACCTTCTGGAAGAAGCCGGTTGCCTGCAGGTGCGGGTCGTCCATCACGCTCTGCAGGTCGTGCATGGGCATGAACGGCACGTCGGCCTGCTGCAGCACCTGCATCCACTCGGCGGTGCTGCGCTCCTCGAACACCTTGGACAGCCAGCCGTACACATGGTCGATGTTGCGCGAGCGGTTGGCGAAATTGGCAAAGCGTGCGTCCTCCTGCGGCAGCGCCTCGCGATCGATCGCCTTGAGGAAGCCGTCCCACTGCTTGTCGTTGTAGACCAGCGCGCAGATGTAGCCGTCGCTCGTGCGATACGGGCGGCGCTCCGGCGAGAGCTGGCGCGGGTAGCCGCCCTGGTCGAGCGGCGGATCGTAGGTGAGCCCGCCCATGTGGTCGCCCAGCACGAATGCCACCATGGTTTCGAACATCGGGATGTCGACCCGGTCGCCACGGCCGGTGCGGCCGCGAGCGATGAGGCTCGCGAGGATCGCGCCGACGGCGGTTTGTCCCACGATGCGGTCGGCCATCGCGCTCGGCACGTAGCGGGGGATGTCGCCCGAGGCGCGTGCAATGAGATACGGCAGGGTCGCCGCGCCCTGGATCAGGTCATCGTAGGCAGGACGCGCCGCATACGGCCCGTCCTGCCCGAAACCGAATAGCCCGGCATAGACCAGGCGCTGGTTGATCGCGCTCACGCTTTCGTAGTCGAGCCCCAGCCGGGCCATCGCCTGTGGGCGCACGTTGTACATGAGCACGTCGGCATCCCGCAGCAGGCGCTTGAGGGCATCCGCGCCAGCGGGTTTCTTCAGGTCCAGTACGACGCTGCGCTTGTTGCGGTTGCTGTTCAGGAAGATCGGACCCATGTCGTCATGGCGGGCCGGCCCGATCTGGCGCACGACATCTCCCGCCGGCGCTTCGACCTTGACCACGTCCGCGCCCATGTCGCCGAGCGCCTGCGATGCGAATGGCCCCATCAAGACCGACGTCATGTCGATGATGCGGATGCCGTGTAGAGGTCCCATCGGTCGCAGTATTCATGCTGGTGGACAGATTGTCCCTAGGGAAAACCACCCTCCATCAGGCAAACCCTCGTTGCGGTGCCCAGGTCACATAGCGGAGGGCGCCATCACGGGTTTCTCCCTGCGAAATGCGTTCACAGCCACGTACACTTCGTCCATGCAGAAGAATAGGGGGTTGGCTTCAGCCGTGACGCCCGCGCGCGCCGCCGGGGTGCTGGCGCTGTGCTTCTTTTTCAACTTCGTTTCGCGTGGAGTTGGCGAGACCTACCTCGTGTTCCTGCTGCCGCTGGAGCAGCAGTTCGGCTGGCAGCGCACGCAGACGACGGGTATCTATTCCATGCTGATGCTGGTGGCGGGGCTCGCGTCGCCGTTCGCGGGGTGGGTGTTCGAGCGCCATGGCCCGCGCGTGCTGTACGCGGGCGGTGTCGGGTTGCTCACGGCGGGGTACCTGATCGCCAGCCAGGCCCGCGAGCTGTGGCACTTCTATGCCGGCGTCGGCCTGCTGGGGGGGCTCGGAAGTGGCGCTGTCGGCATGGTGCCGGCGGCTGCCCTGCTGAGCTGGTGGTTCAACGCGCGCCTGTCCACCGCGATCGGCATCGCGTATTCCGGGTTCGGTTGCGGCTCGCTCGTGATGGTGCCGCTGGCCCAGGCGCTGATCGGCGCCTGGGGCTGGCGCTCGACCTATCTGTCCATCGGCATCGCCTTGGCCGCCGTCGGCGTACTGGCGCTCCTGCTGCCATGGCACGCCATCACGGCGCCGAGGCACAAGCCGGCCGCGCGGCGCGTCGGCGAAAAAGCAGCCGCCCCGCTGCGCGACGCCATCGTGCAGCCGCGCTTCTGGCTGCTGGTGCAGGTGATGTTCTTCACGGCGCTCGGCATGTACCTGGTGCTGCCGCAGTCGGTTGTCTATCTCATCGACGTGGGCTTCTCGCCGTTGCAGTCCGCAACCGCCGTGGGCGCTGCCAGCATGCTGTCGGTAGCGGGCGTGTCCAGCTCCGGATGGATGTCCGACCGCTTCACCCACAAGAAGGCGGCCACGGCCAGCTTCATCGGCACGGCCATCGGCATCGGCATGCTGCTCGCTCTGACATACCGCACCAGCCAGTGGCTGGTCGCCGGCTATGTGCTGTTGTTCGGGGTCTGCCAGGGGGCCCGGGGTCCGGTGGTGGCAAGCCTGAGCGCCAGGCTGTTTTCCGGCCCGGGGCAGTCCACGGTCTATGGCGCGATCTACGCACTGATGTCGATCGGGGCCGGGCTGGGTGCACTGCTGTCCGGTGTGCTGCACGACTGGACGGGCGACTACCGAGCAGGTTTCCTGCTGGCGCTGGTGTGCGTCGCGTTCGCCGCCGCACCGTTCTGGACGTCGAAGGATCAGCTCGCCCCCGAGTCTTCAAAGCAACTTCCTCAAGCCAACCCGACATCGTGATCGTCAAACAAGCAGCCAACGTCCTGGACCTGATGGAATTCTTCGCCAGGCACAAGCAGCCGGCGAGCATGGCCGATATCGCGCGCCATTTCGAATGGCCGCGCTCGAGCACCTTCAACCTGCTCGGAACATTGGCCTCGCGTGGCTATCTCTACGAACCCCGGGGGCGCGGCAGCTACTACCCGTCACCGCTGTGGGGCAACCTCATCCAGCAGATCGAAGGCGCCGATCCCATTCCGCAGCAGTTGCACCGCATGCTCGAGGTGCTGCAGCAGCAGACGGGCGAAACAGCCGTACTCGCAGTGGCAAGCGGCGCCAGCGCGGTGTTCGTCGATTCGGTCGAATCGCCGCATGCCATCCGCTACACGGCCAGGCCGGGCAAGATGATTCCGCTGCACGTCACCGCCACCGGCCGGGCGCTGCTCTCGCAGATGACGCCCACTGACCGCTCGAGCGTCCTGCGCCGCGCGACCTTCGAGCGTTACACGCCCACCACGCTGTTGAGCGTTGCGGCCGTGGAAAAAGAGATCAAGCGATCGATCGAGCGCGGCTGGTTCGAGGGAAACGCGGAGTTCACCTCCGACCTGGGCGGCGTCGCGCTGCCGCTGAAGATGCCGAACCGGCAGTTCGCGGTGCTGGTCGCGGGGCCCATGTTCCGCGTGAAGGCGCGCTCGGAAGAACTCGCTGGCATCATGCACAAGGAAATCGCCCGCCACTTGCGAGAAGCTGTCGCGGCTTGAGTTGCGCCCCGCAATGCGAGCGCACCAGCGCGACACGGAGGATCCGCGTCGCGCACCCCGTCGTGCCGACCCCCGGGCCGCCTACCGCGCGTCCGGCAACTCGATCTTCACCTCCAGCACCTCCAGGTTGTCCTGGCGGTCGAGCTGGACCTTGATGTCGTCGGGATTGATCTTGATGTACTTGCCGATCACGGCCACCAGGTCGCGCTGCAGCGCGGGCAGGTAGTCGGGCTCACGGGCATTGCGGCCGGAGCGCTCGTGGGCCAGGATGATCTGCAGCCGCTCCTTGGCGACCGAGGCGGTCTTCTTCTTTTCGCCGAGCAGGAAGGAGAGGAACGACGTCATGTTCAGCGGCCTCCGAACAGGCGCTTGAGGAAGCCCTGCTTCTGCGCGTCGACGAAGCGCATCGGCACGTCCTTGCCGAGGAAGCGGTCCACCACGTCCTTGTAGGCCTCGCTCACGTCGCTGCCCTTGAGGTGCACCGCCGGCATGCCCTGGTTGCTGGCCTGCAGCACCGTCTCGCTCTCGGGGATCACGCCGATCAGCTGGATGCGCAGGATGTCCTGGATGTCCTCCAGCGACAGCATCTGGCCCTGGTCCACCCGATTCGGGTTGTAGCGGGTGATGAGCAGGTGCTCCTTGACCGGCTCCTTGCCTTCGATGGCGCGCCTGGTCTTGGAGGCCAGCATGCCCAGGATGCGGTCGGAGTCGCGCACCGACGACACCTCCGGATTGGTGACCACCAGCGCGTCGTCGGCGAAGTGCATCGCCATCAGCGCGCCGGTCTCGATGCCCGCCGGCGAGTCGCACACGATGTACTCGAAGCCCATGCCGGTCAGTTCATGCAGCACGCGCTCGACGCCGTCCTTGCTCAAGGCTTCCTTGTCGCGAGTCTGCGAGGCGGCCAGCACCGATAGGTTGTCGCAGTGCTTGTCCTTGATCAGGGCCTGGTTCAGCGTGGCCTCGCCCTGGACGACGTTGACGAAGTCGTAGACCACGCGGCGCTCGCACCCCATGATCAGGTCGAGGTTGCGCAGGCCGACGTCGAAGTCGATGACGGCGGTCTTGTGGCCAGCCAGCGCCAGGCCGGAAGCGAAGCTGGCGCTGGTGGTGGTCTTGCCGACCCCGCCCTTACCGGAGGTGACGACGATGATTCTTGCCATGGGATTCCTGGGCTGAAGGGGGAGAAAATTCGAGTGCCTGCATCACCAGCCGGCCTTCGGTGCCGCCGTCCAGCCGCACTTGCGTCGGCTTGCCGAGCAGCTCGGCCGGCAGGGGCACGTCGCTGGTGCGGTAGACGCCGGCGATGGAGAGCAGCTCGGGCTCGAGGCACAGCGTGACGATGCGCGCCCCGGTGTTGCCGCGCGCGCCGGCGATCGCCTTGCCGCGCAGCGGTGCGTAGACATGGATGCTGCCGTCGGCGATGACCTCGGCGCCGGGGTTCACCATCGACATCACCACCAGGTCGCGGCCGCGGGCATAGACCTGCTGGCCGGAGCGCAGGGGCTTGTCGACGACGAGCGCTCCCGCCGGAGGAGGCTCCGCGGGGGATTCGGCAGGGGCGGGTGCGAGACCGGTGCGCGTGGATGCCACGTTTGCATCGGCGCTTGCTGGTTGCTCTCCGTCTTGCGCCGCTGCAGGCCTTGCCACCAGCGCCTCGGCCTGCGCCAGACCCGCTGCGCGCGCCGCTTCCTGCTGGGCCTGGCTGCCGCCACGCACCGCCACCGGCAGCACCCGGTAGCTGCGCAGCAGATGCGCCAGTGCGGCGAAGTCCACCGCGGCATCGCCTGGCAGCGGCGCGAGGTCGATCACCAGCGGATCGTGGTCGAAGAAATCGGGAATGTCGCCGAACCGGGCCTGCAACTCATCGGCCAGGGCGGAAAGGTCCGCTGACTTGAGCAGCAGGGCAACCAGTGGAAGGTTGGCGCTCTTGATCTCGAAGGTGGCAGGGGTGCGGCCTGCGAGGGCAACGGACATCTATTGGGTACTGCAACTGCGCGCGCATCTTAGCGTGGCTCAGCAGCGAAAACCTAAACATTCTGTAGCGGCACGGCGATGGCCCGCCGCGGCGGCAGTCCTACCGGCCCGCCACCTGCCGCAGCTGGCTGCGCAGCGTGCCGAATCGTCGCCGGTAGCCGGAAGGCGTGAGCGCGACCTTGCGCCGGAACAGGCGGTTGAAGAAGCTCGCGTCCTGGTAGCCCACCTCCACCGCGATCGCCTCGACCGGCAGCTCGGTCGATTCCAGCAGTTGCTTGGCTTCCTCCAGCCGCAACGTGTGGACGTACTCCAGCGGACTCATGCCGGTGGCCTGCGTGAAGCGCCGCTTGAAGGTGCGCTCGGCCAGCCCCGACAGGGTCACCAACTGGCTGACGGGCGCCTCGGCCCGGTAGTTGGAAGCGGCCCAGACCTGGCACTGCGCCACCACGGGGTCTTCGGCGCGGCGCCCGCGCGTCAGCGACGAGTAGGCGATGGCGCTGACTTCGCCCGTCCCCCCGAGCAGGTTCACCCGCGCGACCTGCATCGCTTCTTCCGGTGAAGCGAACCGGGCGATGAGTGCCAGCGCCAGCATGTGCCAGGCGGCGCCGCTGCCCGCCATCATCAGGCGCTGGTCCTTGCCCGCCACCACCAGGGTGCGCTCGGCATTCCAGCGCGTGCCCGGATAGCTCTTTGCGAGCAGGTCGCAGTACGCCCAGTGCGAGGTGGCGTCCTCGCCGTCGAGCAAACCGGTCCGGGCCAGCAGCAGCGCGCCCGAACACGACGAGCACAGCGTCGCGCCGGCTTCCCACGCGCCCAGCAGCCACTGGACCTCCGGCTCGAACATCGTGCCCATGTCTTCGCCGGGCGCCACCATCAGGTCGGTCACGCAAACGATGTCCGGGTGCGGGCATTCGTGGAAGGCGGCGTCGGGGCTGATGCGCACGCCGTTGCCGGCAGCGAAGGGCAGGCCGTCGCGGCTGACCACCAGCGGCCGGAACGGCGATTCGGTGTCAGGCGCTCCGTGCAGCATCTGCCAGTCGCGGCGCGTGCCCGCCAGCAGGTCGAAGAAGCCGTACAGCGTCGCTGCCGAGGCTGAAGGCGTACCCAGCAGCGCAACGGTGATCGGTGGTCGACGCCCGGTTGGCATGTTTGTCCGCGTTCTTGCACGAATGACTCTAGCGACCTGGGTCCTCGCCCGCCAGACTGCAACCTCCTCACCACCGGTGCGTTTGCGTGCAGCCGCGCAGACGCCACCGGTCCCGTTCCACCGCCGAGCAGCGCCGGGCTGCCGGCAGCGACTCCCAAGGAGAAGCACCATGGGCTACTTCATCGAAGGCGGCACGTCGCCATCTCGCCTGGGCCGCCGCGATGGCCGCGGCCTGGCCTGCAGCACCGACTCGGCCGTGGCGGTCGACGCGCTGGAGGGGGCGCTGGAATCCATGCTGTCGTACTTCGGCGATCCGCTGGCGGCGCTCGACCCGGTCGCGGCCGCCGATCCCGGCTGGGCTCATCCGCGGGTGCTGCAAGCGGCCGTGCTGCTGACCATGGGCGAGTACGAGCCGGCCGGACAGGCGCGCGGCATCCTGGCGGCGGTCGAGCACGGCGGCAACGAGCGCGAGCGCGCCCACCTCGCGGCGGCCCAGCTCGCTGCGGCCGGTGACTGGGAGAGCGCCTGCCATGCGTGGGAAGCTATCCTGGTGTGCTGGCCCCGCGACATCGCCGCGCTGCTCTTTGCCCACCTGTTCGACTTCTACCGCGGCGATGCATCGAACCTGAAGCGGCGGCCCCAGCGCGTGCTGCCGTCCTGGTCACCCGACTTGCCGCTGTACGGCTACGTGCTCGGCATGCAGGCGTTCGGACTGGAGGAGAGCGGCCACTACGACGAAGCCGAAGATGCGGGCCGCGCCGCACTGGAGATCAATCGCCGCGATCCCTGGTCGGTGCATGCGGTGACGCACGTGTTCGAGATGCAGGGGCGCCACCACGATGGGGCCCGCTGGCTCGCGTCGCGCCAGCCGGACTGGGCCGTGGACAACGGCTTCGCCTTCCACAACTGGTTCCATGCCGCGCTGTTCCGGATGGAGGGCATGGACACCGCGGCAGCCCTGGACATCTACGACACCCGGCTCGCCTCAGCGACTGAAACGGCGCTGCAGCGCGTAGACGGAACGGCCGTGCTCTGGCGACTCAAGCTGCTGGGCGTGGACGTGGCCGGCCGCTTCGATGCGCTGCGCCGCTGCTGGCCGCTGCAAGAGCCGGCCGCCGGCTTCTACGCCTTCAATGACGTGCATGCGCTGATCGCCCAGGTCGGCGCCGGCGATTCGCCGGACCTGGCTTCCGCGTGCGAGGCGCTGCTGGCCGCGATGGCGAGCGGCACCGGGGCCGGCACCAGCAACCGGCGGATGGCGGCCGAAGTGGGCCTGCCGCTGGCGCGTGCGTTCCTGGCGTATGCGAAGGGCGAGTGGGACAGCGCGGCCGAAGGCCTGCTGGCGGTGCGCGATCGCGCGCATGGCTTCGGCGGCAGCCACGCGCAGCGCGACGTCATCACCCTGACACTGCTGGACTCGGCCACGCGCGCCGGCCATCGCGCGCTGGCCAATCATGTCCTCAACGAGCGGCGCCCGTGCAAGGCGCCGACGCCGTTGACGGCGTACTGGCAGCGGCGCATCGACACGATCGGCTGAAGGGTGGCCGCGCAGGCACGGGGCATCATCCGTTCGGCGCCCATACAATCCGGGCCGCCGACACTTCCCTGCCCCGAGGCCTGCGCATGCCATTCATCCTCTCCCACCAGGTCCTCGACGACATCCTGCAGAAGAACCGCGTGAAGCCGAACGACCTGTCCGGCATCGACCGCCTGTTCGGCGGTGCGGACGGCTACTACTGGTACCACACGATGCGGCACCTGTGCCCCAAGCACGAGACGATCGTCTGGAAGAGCGAGGAAGAGCTTCGCTCGGCGCTGCAAGGCCACGAGAACGAGACCGCCGCCGAAGACGAGGTCAAGCCCCAGGTTCCGAGCGAGGAGAACCTGGCGGCGATCGCCAGGCACCTGCAACTGCGGGGCTAGCGGCCCGCCGGTCCGCCTCTGCCGGCGGTTGCCGGGCGGTGGCTGTCCAGCCACGCAGCAGCCATCGCTGCAGCGCCCAACGCCATCAGCGCGCTCGCCACCATGATCCAGCGATAGCCTGCGACGAAGGCGGCCTGCACGGCGGCTCGCGCCTGCTGTGCAGTGGCGTCCGGGGCGTCCTGTGGCACTTCGATCGCGGCCAGCTTGTCGCGCTGGCTCCAGACCGCGTCCGCGATTTCCGGCGGCAGCGCGGCCAGCGCGTCGCGCAGGTTCGGTTCGAAGAGCGTCGCCATCAAGGCGCCGAACACCGCGATGGCCAGCACGCCTGCCACCCTCGAAACGGCATTGTTGACGCCCGAGGCGGTACCGGCGGCATCCGTGCCGACCGAGTTCATGACGGTCGTGGTGAGCGGCGCGACGGCGATCCCCATGCCGAGGCCCAGCACGGCGATGCCGGGCAGGAACCCGACCCAGTAGCTGGACGAGGTGCCGGGCAGCGCCAGCAAGGCGAACCCGGCCGCCGCGATCAGGGGGCCGGCGATCAGGGGCCGTCGCGCACCGTGCCGGTCCACCAGGCCCCCGGCCCAGCGGGACAGCAGGAACATGATCAGGATGAAAGGCAGCAAGGCGGCACCCGCGGCCGTGGCGGACAGGCCCTGCACCTGGATCAGGTTCAGCGGCAGGAAGAACAGGCCGCCGCCGAGCCCGGAGTAGAGCAGCAGCGTGATCAGGTTGGCGCCCGCGAAGTGGCGATTGCGCAGCAGCTTCAAGGGCAGCATGGGCGCCGGGTGCCTGCGTTCGACGAAGAGGAACCCGAGCAGGGCGCCGATCGAGATGCCGAGCGCCAGCAGCACTTCCGGCGCACCCCAGCCCCGTGCGGGCGCCTCGATGAAGAAGAACACGAGTCCACCCAGCCCGACGGTGACCAGCACCGCGCCGGCCAGGTCGAGCCGAACGGCAGGCCCCGGTTGCCGGCTCTCCGAAACCTTGGCCCACGTGATCGCCACCACCAGCGCGGCCAGCGGCAGGTTGACCGCGAAGGCCCAGGCCCAGGACAGCCGGTCGATCAGGTAGCCGCCAAGCAGCGGCCCCAAGGCGGACGTGATGCCGCTGAAGCCCGCCCAAGTGCCGAAGGCGCGCCCGCGCTCGTCCTCCGGAAAGTGGGCACTGATCAGCGCCAGGCTGCCAGGCACCAGCAGGGCTGCGCCCACGCCCTGCAACGCGCGCGCCGCAATCAACTGGTGCACGGTGCCCGAAAGGGCGCAGCCCAGCGATGCCGCGGCGAAGATGGCCACGCCCAGAAGGAACATGCGCTTGCGGCCCAGGCGGTCGCCGAGCGCGCCGCCGACCAGCAGCAGCGCCGCCAGCAGCAAGGCGTAGGACTCGACCACCCACTGGGCCTGGTAGACCGAGGCGCCGAGATCCTGCTGGATGGCCGGCAGCGCGACGTTGACCACGGTGCCGTCGATGAAAGCCAGGCTGGACCCGAGGATGCAGGCCGCCAGCACCCAGCGCTTCTGCGCCGGGCTGTGCGCGAATGCAGCAGGCTCGGCCGGCGCTCGTGGCGCGTCATCGCAGGGAAAGGGGGTTGCGAGCGTCATGTCCAGCCCATTCAGCAAAGCCCCGTGTGGCTGAGGCGCAGCCTTGCGGGAGTCATCATCACATCACATCCGGGCGCGCAGGCTGCTAGAAAGGCATCTTCCGACCTGAAGGAGCACAGCATGGAAACCCAGGAACTGCATCGGGGACGACTGATCGACCATGTCCAGCTGGTCGTGCGGGACCTTGCGGCCGCACGCACCTTCTACGCGGCGGTCTTCGACGTCCTGGGCATCCCCATGGCCGGCACCGCCGAAACCCATTTCTGGGCGGACGAGCTGTTCGTCTCGACGCCCGACAGCCCCGAGGCCCAAGGCGTTCTGACCGGGCGGCATCACCTGGCGTTCCAGGCGAAGGACAAGGCCACGGTGGACACGTTCTACCAGGCAGCCCTGGCCCACGGTGGCAAGGACAACGGCGCGCCCGGCGAGCGGCGCTACCACCCGGGCTACTACGCGGCCTTCGTGCTGGATCCGGACGGCAACAACATCGAGGCGGTCTTTCACGGGGAAGCGCAGCGCAGTGCGCCTTCCGTGCGGATCACGTTCTGAAGCGCACCGGCGCAAAGGCGTGGCGCTCGCCGGACGGACAATCGCCGGGTGACTCTTCCTCCATTGCGGGCCGCCGTGGTCGGCGGCGGCCCCGCCGGCCTGATGGCCGCCGAGATGCTGGCCGAACGGCGCGTCGAAGTCGATCTGTTCGATGCCATGCCCTCCGTCGGTCGCAAGTTCCTGCTCGCGGGGCGGGGCGGGCTGAACCTGACGCATTCCGAAGCCCCCGAGCCTTTCTTGAGGCGCTACGGTGCACGCAGCGGGGACTTGCGCTCTGCGATCTCCGACTTCGGCAGCGAAGCGGTGCGGCGCTGGGCCGCCGGCCTGGGCATCGAGACTTTCGTCGGCACGTCCGG
>JAKFEA010000079.1:0-6480 GCA_036675905.1 Acidovorax sp.
GCCGCGCGATGTCGGCCAGGTACCCGATCTCGCCGGGGTGGTTCATGCCCAGTTCCACCACGCCGACGCGGTGTTCGGGCCGCAGCCGCAGCAGGGTGAGCGGCAGGCCGATGTCGTTGTTCAGGTTGCCCTGGGTCGCCAGGTGGTTCTGCGGCTGCCAGGCGCGCAGGATGGACGCGATCATCTGCGTCACCGTGGTCTTGCCGTTGCTGCCGGTGACGGCGACCAGCGGCAGCTTGTGCTGCAGCCGCCAGCCGCGCGCGAGCTGCCCGAGCGCGAGGCGGGTGTCATCGACTTCGACCCCCGGCAGTCCCGGCGGCAGCCGGCCCGCGTGCGCGAGGGCCGCCACCGCCCCGCGCGCCTGGGCGTCGGCCAGGAAATCGTTGGCGTCGAAGCGCTCGCCGCGCAGGGCCACGAACAGGTCGCCGGCCTGCAACGTGCGGGTATCCGAGTGCACGCGATCGAAGGCCAGCCCGCCGTCGCCGACCACGCGGCCGCCGGTCCAGTCGGCGGCTTGCTGGAGCGTCGCCATCGCGGTCATGCGGGCGCTCCCTGGCCGGCGCGGCGCGCCAGCGCCGCCCACGCATGCTCGCGGTCGTCGAACGGGTGCTTCACGCCGGCGACGTCCTGGTAGTCCTCGTGGCCCTTTCCGGCCAAGAGGATCACGTCGTCGGGCGCGGCCGAAGCGATGGTTTCGGCGATCGCCAGCGCGCGGTCGGCCTGCACTTCCACGCTGTCGTGGTGCGACAGCCCCAGCAGGATCTGGCTGATGATGGCCTCGGGCTTCTCGCCGCGCGGGTTGTCGCTGGTGACCACCACGTGGTCGGCGTTCTTCTCGGCCACCGCGGCCATCAGCGGCCGCTTGGTGGCGTCGCGCTCGCCGCCGCAGCCGAACACGCACCACAGCCGGCCGCCGCGCTGCAGCGCCAGCGGGCGCAGCGCCAGCAGCGCCTTGTCCAGCGCGTCGGGCGTGTGCGCGTAGTCCACCGCCACCAGTGGCTGGCCGGGCTGTTGCAGGCGCTCCATGCGGCCGGGCACCGGCGCCAGGCCGTCGCAGGCGCGCACCGCATCGGCCAGCGGCACGCCAAGGGCGCACATGGCAGCGATCACGCCCAGCAGGTTGGCCACGTTGTACTGGCCGACCAGTGCGGTCGCGAGTTCGTGCCGCTCGCCGGCCCCGAGCACCGCGAACTGCAGGCCCTCGGCACCATGGCGGATGTCGACCGCCTGCAATCGCGCGTCACGCTCGGCGGAAACCGTCCAGAGGTCCAGCCCGCTGCCCTGCAGTTCGTCGGCCAGCGCGGCGCCCTTGCCGTCGTCGACGTTGAGGACCGCCGCACGCAACCCCGGCCAGCGGAACAGCTGCTCCTTGGCGGCCCAGTAGGCCTCCATGCTGCCGTGGTAGTCGAGGTGGTCCTGGGTGAAGTTGGTGAACACCGCAACGGCCACTTGGGTGCCGTCGAGTCGGCGCTCCTGCAGGCCGATGGACGACGCTTCGATGGCGCAAGCCTTCAAACCCTGGTCGGCGAAGCGGCGGAACTGCGAATGCAGCAGCACCGGGTCGGGCGTGGTCAGGCCGCTCGATTCCAGCTGCGGCGGCCGGCCGCTGCCCAGCGTGCCGATCACGGCGCAGGGCCAGCGATCGCCGGGCAGCCGCGACAGCGCCTGCGCCAGCCACCAGGCGGTGGAGGTCTTGCCATTGGTCCCGGTCACCGCCAGCACCTGCAGCCCGGCGCTTGGATGGCCGAAGTACTCGGCCGCGATCGGGCCGGTGGCCGCCTTCAGCTGCGCGTAGCCGGCGATGGCCTCGTCGCGGAAAGCGAAGGGCTCGACGCCTTCGCGCTCGACCAGGCAGGCGGCCGCGCCCTGCGCCAGCGCCGAGGGCACGTGCCGCCGTCCATCCGTGGCGGCGCCCGGCCAGGCGATGAATCCGTCGCCCGGCTGCACGCGCCGGCTGTCGCAGTGCAGCTGGCCGCGCACGCGGCCGTGCAGCCAGTGCGCCGCTTCGGCGGGGGTGCGCAGCTGCAGCATCAGAACGACTCCTCCACCGCCTCGACCACCACCATCGGCTTGACGCTCATGTCGGGCTGCACGCCCAGCATGCGCAGCGTCTGCTGCACCGTGGCGCTGAACACCGGGGCGGCGACATCGCCGCCGAAATACTTGCCGTCGGTGGGCTCGTCGATCATCACCGCCACCACGATGCGCGGCTGTTCGACCGGCGCCAGGCCGACGAAGAAGCCACGGTACTTCTTGTCGGAGTAGCCGCGGCCTTCCTGCTTGTGCGCGGTGCCGGTCTTGCCGCCCACCGAGTAGCCGACCGTCTGCGCCTTGGGCGCCGTGCCGCCGGGGCCGGCGGCCATCTGCATCATGTGGCGCACGGCGCGCGCATGCCGGGCTTCGATCACGCGCACGCCGGGCGCCGGCTCGTCGGTCTTGAGCAGCGTCACCGGGATCAGCTCGCCGTCGCGCGCGAACACGGTGTAGGCGCGGGCCAGCTGGAACAGGCTGGCGGACAGGCCGTAGCCGTAGCTCATGGTGGCCTGCTCGATCGGCCGCCAGGTCTTGGGCGGGCGCAGCCGGCCGCTCACCGCGCCCGGGAACGGCACCTGCGGCTTCTGGCCGAAGCCGGCTTCGGTGTAGATCTCCCACATGTCGCGCGGCGACATCTGCATGGCCAGCTTCACCGTGCCCACGTTGCTGGACTTCTGGATCACCTGCTCCACCGTCAGCGGCCCGTGCGGATGGGCGTCGCGGATGGTGGAGCCGCCGATCATCATGCGGCCGGGCGCGGTCTGGATCACGGTGTCCGGCCGCACCAGGCCCTTCTCCAGCGCCAGCGCGGCGATGAAGGGCTTCATCGTGGAACCCGGCTCGAAGGTGTCGGTGAGCGCGCGGTTGCGCAGTTGCCCGCCGCTGAGGTTCTCGCGCTTGGCAGGCGAGTAGCTGGGGTAGTTGGCCAGCGCCAGCACCTCGCCGGTCTGCACGTCCAGCACCACCACGCTGCCGGCCTTGGCCTTGTGCCCGGTCACCGCGTCGCGCAACTTCTGGTAGGCGAAGAACTGCACCTTGCTGTCGATCGACAGCTGCAGGTCGCGCCCGTCCACCGGCGGCACCTGCTGGCCGACGTCCTCGACGATGCGGCCCAGCCGGTCCTTGATCACGCGGCGCGAGCCGGACCGGCCCGCCAGCTCCTGGTTGAAGGTCAGCTCGATGCCTTCCTGGCCCTTGTCCTCCACGTTGGTGAAGCCCACCACGTGCGCGGCCGCCTCGCCTTCCGGGTAGCGGCGCTTGTATTCCATGCGCTGGTAGATGCCCTTGAGGCCCAGCTCGGCGATCTTCTGCGCCACCGGCTCGTCGACCTGCCGCTTGAGCCAGACGAAGGTCTTGTCCTCGTCCTGCAGCTTTTTCGCCAGCTCGGCCGGCGTCATCTCCAGCAGGCCGGCCAGTTGCGCCAGCTTGCGCCTGTCGGCGTCGACGTCCTCGGGGATCGCCCAGATGCTGGGCGAAGGCACGCTGGTGGCCAGCAGCAACCCATTGCGGTCGAGGATGCGGCCGCGGTTGGCCGGCAGCTCCAGCGTGCGGGCGAAGCGCACCTCGCCCTGGCGCCGGAAGAAGTCGTTGCTGATCACCTGCACCCAGGCGGCGCGCCCGGCCAGCGTGAGGAAACCCAGCGCCAGCCCGGCGACGATGAACTTGCTGCGCCAGACCGGGGTCTTGCTGGCCAGCAGCGGGCTGGAGGTGTAGAGCACGCTGCGGCTCATGGCTGCGGCTTCCTGGCCGCGGCCGTGACGTATTGCGTGATGCCGGGGCCGGCCGGGCGCATCTGCAGCTGCTCCTTGGCCAGCTTCTCCACCCGCAGCGGCGTCGCCTGGGCGCGCTTGTCGACCTGCAGCCGCTCGTGTTCGACCTCGAGCTTGCGCGCATCGGCCTGCGCCTTCTCGATCTCGGCGTACAGGCGGCGCGACTCGTACTGCACCTGCACCAGGTGCATCGCGCTGAGCAGCACGGCCAGCAGCAGGACGAGGTTGAGGCGGGTCATGGGTGCGCCCCCTGCACTCCCTCTCCCGCCTGCGGGAGAGGGTTGGGGTGAGGGCACGACGGCCGCACCACCCTCACCCCGGCCCTCTCCCGCCAGCGGGAGAGGGAGAGAACGGCGCGCAAGGACCTCATACTTCGGTCCTTTCTGCGACTCTCATGATGGCGCTGCGGGCGCGCGGGTTGGCGGCGACTTCGGCTTCGCCCGGCTTGACGCGCGCCACCGCGCGCAGCTTCATCGGCCGCGGCTCGGCGAAGGGCGCGCGGCGGTCGACCACCTCGCGCGAGTGGCGCGCGATGAACTGCTTGACGATGCGGTCCTCCAGCGAATGGAAGCTGATCGTCACGAGTCGGCCGCCGGGTTGGAGGACGTCCAAGGCCGCCCCTAGCGCTTCCTGCAGCTCTTCAAGCTCGGCGTTGATGAAAATCCGAAGAGCCTGAAATGTGCGCGTTGCAGGGTCCTGGCCCGGCTCGCGGGTTTTGACCGTGCGAGCCACGAGTTCGGCCAGTTCGGCGGTGGTTGCAACAGGGCCCCGTTCCTGTCGGCGAGCCACAATCGCCTTTGCAATCGGAACAGCAAACCGTTCTTCGCCGTAGTCACGAATCACCTCCGCGATGCGGCCGGTTTCGGCCGTTGCAAGCCACTGCGCCACGCCCTGGCCGCGCGTGGTGTCCATGCGCATGTCCAGCGGGCCGTCGGCACGAAAGGAAAAACCCCTCGCGGGGTTGTCGATCTGCGGCGAGCTCACGCCCAGGTCCAGCAGCACGCCGGCCACGCTGGCCGGGCCCAGCTCGCCGATCGCGCGGAATCCCTGGTGGCGGATCGAAAAGCGCGGGTCGGTGATCTGCGCCGCTGCCGCGATCGCCTCCGGGTCCTTGTCGAACGCCACCAGCCGGCCCTGGGGGCCCAGCCGCTGCAGGAGGGCGCGCGAGTGCCCGCCGCGGCCGAACGTCGCGTCGACATAGGTCGCATCCGGCCTGGTGAGGAGCGCTTGGACCGCTTCGTTCAACAGGACGGTGGTGTGTTGCCATCGGGTGTCCACCGCCGCGCCGCTAGAAAGAGAAGTCCTTGAACACGTCGGGCATCTGGCCGCGCATGGCTTCGGCCTCCTTGGCCTCGTACGTGGCCTTGTCCCAGAGCTCGAAGTGGTTGCCCATGCCCAGCAGCATGGTGTCGCGCGAGATGCCGGCGGCGGTGCGCAGTTCAGGCGAGACGAGGACGCGCCCGGTGCCGTCGAGCTCCACGTCCATCGCGTTGCCCAGGAAGATTCTCTTCCACCACTGCGCGTCCATCGGTAACGCAGCGATACGGTCGCGAAATTTTTCCCACTCGGGGCGGGGAAAGATCATCAGGCAGCCGTGCGGGTGCCGCGTGATCGTGAGATGGTTGGCAGCGGTGGCGGCCAGCACGTCGCGATGCCGGGTCGGCACGCTGAGCCGACCCTTGGCATCGAGACTGACGGACGACGCGCCCTGGAACACCGCTGAGCCTGCCTGCTGGAGTGCCGGAGTGGGGTGCGAAGGCACCTTTCACCACTTAATTGCACTTTTTTGCACTGTAGCAGGAAAAGCCCTGCCCGCAAGCGCCGACAGGCGCGGTTTTCGCTTGTAAATCAATGACTTAGCGCCGGCTCTGCAAGCTCATCCACGAGCAAAATCGTTCTAAATGAACGACTTAGCCGAGCCTCTGCAAGTGGAACATGAAGCTCGGCGGCATTTGTCAAAGGATGTAGCGCGAAAGATCCTCGTTTCGGCTCAGCGCAGCCAGTCGCGCATCGACGTAGGCCGCATCGATGGTGACGGTCTGCCCATCCAGGCGCGCCGCTTCGAAACTGACCTCGTCCAGCAGGCGCTCCATCACCGTGGACAGGCGACGCGCGCCGATGTTCTCGGTGCGCTCATTGACGTCGTACGCGATGTGCGCCAGCCGCGTGATGCCCTCGGCCGTGAACACCAGTTGCACGTTCTCGGTGGCCAGGAGCGCCTGGTACTGCTTGACCAGCGAGGCATGGGTGCTGGTCAGGATGGCCTCGAAGTCCTGCACCGACAGCGACTGCAACTCCACCCGGATCGGCAGCCGGCCCTGCAGCTCGGGGATCAGGTCGCTGGGCTTGGCCAGGTGGAAGGCGCCGCTGGCGATGAACAGGATGTGGTCGGTGCGCACCGGCCCGTACCGGGTGGACACGGTGGTGCCCTCCACCAGCGGCAGCAGGTCGCGCTGCACGCCCTGGCGCGACACGTCGGCCCCGGAAGTTTCGCTGCGCGAGGCGACCTTGTCGATCTCGTCGATGAAGACGATGCCGTTCTGCTCGGCGTTGTGGATGGCCTGCGCCTTGATCTCGTCCTCGTTGACCAGCTTGGCCGCTTCCTCCTTGGTCAGCAGCTTCATGGCCTCGGCGATCCGCAGCTTGCGGGTCTTGCGCCGCTGCCCGCCGAACTGGT
>JAKFEA010000080.1:0-1983 GCA_036675905.1 Acidovorax sp.
CAGGCTGTCGTCGAACAGATAGGCGCTGACCACCACGAAGAAACCGAGAAAGATCACCACCAGGGCATCGCGGCGCGTGCGCATTTCCAGCAGCTTGAGGATGAAGGCGGCGACCAGCAACACCACCCCTGCATCCAGGCCAATCAAACTGCCGCGGGAAAGCAACACGCCGACGGCCACACCGAGCATCAAGCCGCCCTTGACCCAGGCATTCGGATAGCCGGCGCACATGCGCAGGATCTGGATGCGCCAGGCCGCGCAGCCCAGCCACAGGCCGACGATCCACAGCGGCAGATGGCTCAGGTGCGGCACGATCACCAGCAGCTGGGCGACCAGCAACCAGGTCAGGCTGATCCGCGGAATCTCCGCCGGCCCGTTCACCCCGGCGTACCGAATAGAGCCAGGGCGCGCAGACAGGCATCGCGGTGCTGCTCGCCGCTGGCGGGCGCCAGCAGCTGGCCCGGCAAGCGCAGGGCAAAGGGCTGCTGGCGCTCGGACAGTTGCAGCACCCAATGACAGAGCAGCGACAGGCGCAGCTCGACATCGCCCGCCAGCGCCTCGAAATCCAGCCAGGGGTCGCGCCCGCCGAGCGCGGCGAAGTCCTTGACCAGCAGGCCCTGGCCGCGGGAATAGGCCTTCCAGTGCAGCCGCCGCTTGGAGTCGCCGGGCTGGTAGCTCTTCAGCCCCTGGAAATCCTCGCTGCCCGGACCCTGGGCGCGCATGCCCTGCTCGTCCAGCTCATCGGCAGCGCCTGCGGCCAGCGGCAACTCGCCTTCCAGCGGCTGCGGATAGACCAGCAGCGCCTGATCCAGGTCGACCCAGCTCCAGGCCACCAGGAAGCCCAGCGGGAAGCGACTCTCGACCCGCAGGCGCCCCGGCCGCAGCCAGCCGCGGCGCAATGCTGGAAGGCTCAGCTCGCACTCGCTGACGCCCTGCGCCGGCACATCCCGGGTCTGATACGCCGCGCCCGGCCAGCCCAGGGCAATCGCCTGGTGCGTCCGCGCGCTGCTTTCCAGGCGCAGGCGAAACTGCCCCTGCTCGCCGACGAACACCGAGCGCGCGCCAGCAGCCTTGAGCTCCAGACCCGCCAGGTTGCGGTAGGTGTGCAGGATGGCGACGATAAACAGCGATGCCAGCAGAAACGTCAGGGCATAGGCCAGACTGTTCTGGTAATTGATCGCGGCCAGCAGCATCAGCAGCAGCGCCAGGGCAAATGCTAGCCCGACCCGGGTCGGCACGATGAAGATCCGCCGCTGGGTCAGGCGCACGCTGGCGGCGGGAGGTAGCCGCCGGCTCAGCCAGCGCTGCCAGCGTTGTTTGAGCGCTTGCCTCAAAGCGCCGGCACCTCGCGCAGCAACCATTGCACCAGCGCGCCACCGCCATGCCCGGTCGGATCGCTGCGCTCGCGCAGGCGGTGGCCGACCACCGCCGGCAACACCGCCTGCACATCCTCGGGAATCACGTAATCGCGGCCATCGAGAAAGGCCCAGGCGCGGGCGGCGGCGAGCAAGGCCAGGCTGGCGCGCGGTGACAGACCCCAGGCGAACTGCGGCTGGCTGCGGGTGGCATCGACCAGGCGCAGCACATAGTCGATCAGTGCGTCGCTGGCGCGCACCCTGGGCACTTCGGCCTGGATCAGCGCCAGCTCGGCATGGTCGAGAATGGCCTCCAGGCGCGGCAGCAACGAGCGCCGCGAATCGCCGAGGAGCAGGGCTTTTTCAGCCGCCTTGGCCGGGTAGCCGAGCGACAGGCGCATGAGGAAGCGATCGAGCTGCGACTCGGGCAAGGCAAAGGTGCCGCCCTGGCTCACCGGGTTCTGCGTGGCGATGACGAAGAACGGATCCGGCAGCGGCCGGGTTGCGCCCTCGATGGTCACCTGGCCCTCCTCCATGGCTTCGAGCAGCGCGCTCTGGCTCTTCGGCGTGGCCCGGTTGATCTCGTCGGCCAGCACCAGCTCGGCGAAGATCGGCCCCGGATGGAAGA
>JAKFEA010000081.1:0-4516 GCA_036675905.1 Acidovorax sp.
TACCACCGGCAACGCGTAGACCGCGTAACGCAGCGGCGCGACCACCGGCGACAGCAGCCGCAACAACGGCCGCGGGTCGAACAGGTCGAGCATCCGCGTGGCGGCGCGCGCATCCAGTCCCACCGCTTCCTCGACACCTGGCGGCAAGCGCGGATCCTCCCCGGTCGGCGGCGAGCCGTCGTCCGCGGGCGCCGCCGGCGCGGCCGTGGCGGCGGCCATGGCATGGCCCATCGCCGCGCTGAAGGACTTGTGCACGGCCTTGCCGTCGACGACTTCGAACGTCCGCCTGGCGAACGGTTCCAGCAGCGGATGCTGCAGGGCCGCTTCGTCGAACAGCTTCTGGTCGGCGATCGACGCGAACAGCGCTTCCAGTTCCTGCGCGGTGATGCTGCGGTCGAAGCGGTCCCGGAACACCGTCTGCAGCTTCTCCAGCGACTCGCAACCGGGCAGCACCTCGAGGATGAAGAACTGCCATGGATCGAAGTCGTAGGTCTTGCCGTACAGCTTGTCGCGCACGACATAGCTGTGTTCGCTGCCCTTGCTGATCCGGAAGGCTTCCAGGCGCCGGATCAGGTAGGCGGGAAGGACGATCTTCTTGCTGGGCTCGTTCATTGGCTGGAATCCCGTCGTGTCTCTATCGATGCGTGCGTGCCGGCCGCCTGCGCGGCAGCGGTGTCGGTGGCCGCGGCCTCGGGGGCTGCGCGGACCCGGTCCTGCTCCAGCATCCAGCCGCCGCCCATGGCCTTGTAGATCGAGACCAGGGCCAGGTAGGTGTCGCGCTGGCGTTCGACCTGCTTGTCCTGCGCCTCGTAGAGGTCCTGCTGGGCATCAAGCACGTCCAGGTAGCTCGACTGGCCGCCGTCGTAGCGCGCGCTGGACAACTGCAGCGCATCGCGCAACGCAGCGACCTGCTGCTCGCCCGCGGTCGCGATCTCCCCGGCCTTGGCGCGAAACACCAGTGCGTCCTCGACCTCCCGCAGCGCGGTCTGCACGGCCTGCTGGTACTTCACCAGCATCTGTTTCTGGATCGCCTCGGTTTCGCGGATGTCGCCCTTGATGCGGCCGCCGCTGAAGATCGTGCCCAGCAGGCCGGCGCCGACCGAACCGGTGGTCGCCGAATGCTGCAGCAGGTTGCCGAGTTCGTTGCTGCCCAGGCCGAGCAGGCCGGTCAGCGAGATGGTCGGGAAATACTGCGCCTTGGCCACGCCGATCCGCGCGTTGGCCGCGACCAGGTTCTGCTCGGCTTCCATCACGTCCGGACGCCGCGCCAGCACATCCGACGGGATGCCCTGCGGCACGGGCGGCAGGACCAGTCCCTGCAGCGTGCCGCGCGCGACCGCGCCCGGGTTGCGCCCCAGCAGCAGGGAAATGGCGTTTTCCAGCGTGGCGACCTGGCGCTCCAGGTCCGGGATCGCCACCGAAACGTCGTACATCGCGGCCCTGGCCTTGGCGACATCCAGCCGGGTCGCCGCCCCGCCCTCGTATTTCTTCTCCACCAGCGCCAGCGCGTCGCCGCGGTTCTTGCGCGCCTGCCGCGCCAGTTCGAGTTCGTGGTCGAGCGCAAGCAGCTGGACGTAACTCGTCGCCACGCTGGTGACCACCGTCAGCATCACCGCGCGCCGGGCATCCTGGCTGGCCATCAGGTCGGCGCGCGCGGCCTCGTTGGCGCGACGCACGCGGCCCCACAGATCGAGCTCCCAGCTCAGGTTGGTGCCCAGTTCGAATGCGTCCTGGATCGGGTCGATCCGCGGCGGCAGCAACACCGGGCGCTGTTCGCTGTAGCGCTGGTGTTTCGCCGAGGCCATGTACCCGGCCTGCGGGCGAGCGTCGGCGCGGCTGATCTGCAGCCTGGCATCGAACTGTTCGACCCGCAGCGTCGCCAGCATCAGGTCCTTGTTGGCATCGATCGCGCTGCTGATCAGCGCGTCGAGCGACGGGTCGCCGAACGCCCGCCACCAGGCCGTGTCGGCCGCGTCGCGGGCATCGGGCTGCGCGCTGCGCCAGGTTTGCGGCAGCGGCAGGTCCGGGCGCCGGTAATCGGGGCCCAGCGTAGTGCATCCCGACAGCAACACCACCACGGCGGCGCACGCCAGCGCCAGGCCCCGACGCCGCTGCGTAACACGGTGATCGACGGTCGCTGCGCGCCGTCCGTCCGATCCGTCGCGGATGCGGGCCTCAGTCATTTTCGTGCTCCGCGCGCGCCAGCATGTCCAAGGCATAGTCCTCGACTTCCCTGATCTTGATCAGCCGATGGCGCATCTCGCTGAGCACGCCTTCGATCCACATCACGTGGTATTCGACCATCCGCCGCTCTTCGATGATGTCCTCCAGCGGCACGTTGCCCGGCGGCCGCCCGTGTTCGTCGAACAGGAACTTGATCCCGTCGGCGAGCTCGCGGTTGGCGCTGATGTGGTGCACCTGCTTCTGCAGGAACTTGCGCGCCTTCTTGGCGTTGAACGCATCCACCACGGCCTGGCGCAGCGCGGCCTGGTGGGGCTTGAGCAGCGACGGATCCGGGCGCCCGGTTACCGGGTCGACCGGCGCCGGCGACAACCGTTCGCGCCTGGGCTTGGGCGCTTCCGCGACCACCGCGGCGTCGGGCGTTGCGTGGAGGGCGTCGTCAGACATATCCGAACTCGTTGGCCAGCTCGACAACCTGGGGATACAGCCGCCTGCCGTCCTTGCGCCAAGGCAAGTCGGTGTCCAGCGGCGGGATCTTCGGCTTGTGCGGGCGGAAGGTCGGCCCGCTGAGGAAGTTCGGATCGTTGCCGAACAGCGCCGTGATCGGGCCGAAGCAGGCGAACGGGGAGCGCTCGGGATGCATCATCTCCTCGATCGCCTCGTCGTCGTCGCGCAGGCCCGCCCAGCGCGCGATCGCGGCCAGGTGGGTGCGCGGATCGGCCATGATGTCCTCGCCGCGCATGCGCAACTGCTGCGCCGGCGGCACTTCCTCGAGGAACTCGAGGATGTTGAGGTTGACGTCGTGCCAGGCGATCTGCGGCTCCATGATGGCGTAGTCCTCGTCGATTTCGAATGCGTTGACCTTCATCGTGAACGCGCCGTCGTTGATCGCCATCACCGACTTGCACTGCGCCACCGGGTGCCGGATCAGGTGCAGGAAGCGCGCATCCGGGAACGCCTTCAGCAGGCCGCGCATGCGCGGCACCGCGATCGCGTAGGATGGGCTTTTCTCCACCGCGACCAGCGGATGGAGCCTGGCCACGATTTCCTGGAACACGCGCCCGGTGTCCCAGTCCTCGCGCGCCGACGCCCAGGCGCGGGCCATGTTGACGGTCGCCGCGCTCTGTTCCCCGCCGTAGATCTCCGCCACCGCGCGCATCAGGCCGTGGCGCGCCATCGCACCACGCTCGGCGTTCTCGCCCTCAACCCCCACCCACAGGTCGACCAGCCGCTCGACGTTGAACAGGCAAAGCTCCGGCAACCCGAATGCCTGCGGGTGCTGGCCCAGCATCGCGTTGACCAGGGACGTGTAGGACCTGGGTGGCGCCAGGAGGAAGAGGGGGGCGCTCATGGGTGGTCGGGTACGTCACTCAAGCGTGGGCCCTTGGCGGCCGTTTCGGTCCGGGCATCAGGCGCGGCGGCGTTCATCGGCGTGCAGCGCGCGCACGCTGTGGACAGGCGCCGGTTTCGCGCCCGGCGCGGCCTCCATCAGGATGTCCAGCATGCCGTCGAGCGTGGCCTGGGTATTGAGCTTGCTGCGGCTGGCGGTGAGCGCCTCGCGCATCTGCTCGGGCAGCGCCTGCAGCATCGCCCCCACCACTTCGATCCGCTTGATCGAATCGATGCCCAGGTCCGCTTCCAGGCCCTGGTCCAGGCCGACCATGTCGCGCGGGTAGCCGGTCTTCTCCTCGATGATCCCGAGCAGCAGGTCGGTCAACCGCTCGCGGCCGAACTCGCTGCCCGCGGCGGCGGCGGCGGCAGTCGCGCCGAGCGGCTTGTCCTCGCCGTTGACGTGGGCGACCGAAGCCTCGACCGGCGGGGCCGCCGGTGCGGCTGCGACGGGAACCTCGATGGCCACCGGCGCCGCCGGAGCGGCAACCACCGCCGGCGCCATGGCCACCATTGGCGGCTGCGCGGGTATTGTCGCGGCGATCGGCGCAGCGATGCGTGCCGGCCGCGGCACGCCCACGTGCGATGCCGAAGCCTCGCCCATGTACGCGGCCATCACCTGTCCCTGGGTTTCCAGGAACTGGCGCATGGTGTCGAAGTAATGCGCCATGACGGCGGCATCAGCCGTCATCGCTGGTTTGCGCTCGTACATGTGGCGTTCCTCGTTTGCACGGCCGTGCCCGTTGCTGGAATGCCCAGCCGCGGCTGGGCGGGTAATGGGTTGCTGCGCGAGCGCCCGCGGGGCGACGACCGCCGCCGCGGCTGGTTGCTGCGGCACCGGCGCCGGTTTCGCCGCGCTGGCCGCGGCGGCGTGGACCGGTGCCGGTACCGCGGCAGCGGCTTGGCTGGCCTGTTCCAGGGTCACGCCGATCTGCGGCATCGGCTC
>JAKFEA010000082.1:0-1801 GCA_036675905.1 Acidovorax sp.
CATGGCCTTGAGCACATAGTCGTCGGGCAGGCGCAGCCAGCCGTCGCCGAGTTGCAGGGCGACGTGGCGGTTGCCCAGGTGATAGGCGGCGCGCATCAGTTCGAAGGGGCTGGCGCAGGTGACGTGCAGCAGCTGTTCGGCGCGGGCGCACACGCGGACGATGCGGCCGTCCTCGGCCTGCAGGCATTCGCCGTGGTGCAGCGGCGGTTGGCCGCGTTCGAGGAACAGGCCGACTTCCTCGCCCTGGGTGGTGAAGCAGCGCAGGCGGCTCTTGCTGCGCGCTTCGAACGTCAGTTCGAGTTCGGCGTCCCAGTGCTGCTGGGCGGCGAGGCGTTGGTGGATCACCAGCATGGGGCGGTTTCCGGCAGGTTAACGGGCATGCCGCGAGAGGCACCTCGGAGGTCGTCACTGTGCGACTTTCACGCTAATAGCGGGAACAGAGCAAGGGGCTTGCCAAGCCGGTGCAGCGCCGAACGGGGCGGCCCGCGCCGGACGGGTGGCAGGAGTTGGGGCGTTGGTTGGGTTTTATTTGGGGCGTATCTCTCCGCAGTGCGCGTTTTTGGTGCGTTTGCGCGCTGCGGCCTGGCGCGTCTGGCCCGGTCGAAATCCGCCGACCGCCCGCGTATGCTTGGCGGCCCTCAAGCACGGCGTCTCCAGGGGATTCAGGGAGGCGTTGGACGGTTCTGGAGCGTGTCGATCTATGCTGGTTGTTCAGGCGATTCTGCCGATCTTCGGGTTGATTGTGCTGGGCTACCTGCTCGGCTGGCGCCAGTGGCTGAGCGGCGAGTCGGCGGCGGGCCTGGCCAACATCACCTTCAAGTTGTTCATGCCGACCCTGCTGTTCGCCGGCATCGCCAAGGCGCCCCTGGCCGACGGCCTGTCGCCGTTGCTGCTGCTGGCCTACTACCTGCCGGTGCTGCTGGTGTTCGGCCTGGTCAACCTGGTCGCCCATAGGCTGCGGGGTGCGCCGACGCCGTTGGGCCTGGTCGCGGCCTTCTCCAACAACGTGCTGGTCGGCATTCCGCTGGTGACCAGCCTGATGGGACCGGCGGGGCTGGTCTATGTGTTCGCCATCCTGGTGTTCCACAGCCTCACGCTGTTTTCCCTGCACAGCGTCTATGCCGCCCTGGGCGGCCAGGAGCGGGTCGATGGGCGGGCGTTGCTGAAGAACCTGGCCAACCCGATGATCATCGGCCTGCTGCTTGGCGCGCTGCTCAATCTGTCCGGGCTGGTCGTGCCGCAGCCGCTGTGGCGCATGGTCGAGTGGTTGGCCCAGGCGGCCTTGCCCTGCGCGCTGATCGTGCTGGGCGTCAGCCTGTCGCGCTATCGGCTGCGGCCCAGTCGCGGCGTGCTGGGCCTGGCGATGGCCAAGCTGCTGCTGTTTCCGGCACTGGTCTGGTGGCTGAGCGGCCTGTTGCCGGGACTCAGCGAGGCGGCGCGCAGTGTGCTGGTGCTGCTCGCCGCCTGCCCGAGCGGGGTCAATGTGCTGGCCTTCGCCAAGACCCCGGAAGACACCCGCAGCGTCAGCTCGGCGGTGTTCCTCTCCACCCTGCTGGCGGCGCTGACGCTGCCGCTGTGGATGTTGCTGGTGGTCTGAGCGGAGGCTCAGCCGTTATGCCTCTGCTCCAGCCGGCGCTCGGCGCCGCCTTCGGCGATGCGCAGGCGTTGCTGGCCCGGCGTGCGCTCGGCACCGCCTTCGGCGACGTGGCGATCCTCAGGCAAGACGTCTTGCTGGCTGTCTTTCACTTCGCCGAGCAGCGGTTGTGGGTTGAGGTCCGGCAATGCGAAGGCGTTGGCGGCG
>JAKFEA010000083.1:0-7213 GCA_036675905.1 Acidovorax sp.
ACGCGCAGCGTCAGCTTGCCGCGGGCGATGCGGCTGACGTCCAGCAGGTCGTCGACCAGCCGGGCCATGTGGCTGACCTGCCGGTCCATGATGTCGCGCAGGCGCGCCAGCCGCGCATCGCCGGTGTCGGTGCGCTTGAGGATCTCCACCGCGTTGCGCACCGGCGCCAGCGGGTTGCGCAACTCGTGGGCCAGCATGGCGATGAATTCGTCCTTGCGGCGATCCGCCTCGCGCAGGGCCTGTTCCGCTTCGAGGTGGTCGGTGATGTCGGTGTTGGTGCCGAACCAGCGCACGATGCGCCCGGCATGGTCGCGCAGCGGAAACGCGCGGCTGAGGAACCAGCGGTAGTCGCCGTTGCGGCTGCGCAGCGGGAAGGTGTCCTCCCAGGGCTCGCCGCTGGCCAGGTGCTGCCGGAACTTGGCCACGACGCGCGCCAGGTGGTCGGGGTGGTGCACCGTCTGCCAGCCCCATCCCTGCGACTCGCCGGGACGGGTGCCGGTGTACTCGTACCAGCGCCGATTGAACCAGCGGCTGGATCCGTCGGGCTCGATCATCCAGGCCAGCTGCGCGATGTTGTCGGCCAGCGACTGGAACATCGCGGCGTTCTCCTGCAGCGCGTCCTGGGCCGCCAGGGCGCGCTGGTCGCTGTCGCGCCGGGCCGCTTCGGCCGCGCGCTGGCTGCTGATGTCCACTACCGATGCGAGCACCAGGCCCGACGAGGCGCCCTGCAGGGGATTCAGCCCGATCTGCACCGGGAAGACCGACCCGTCCTTGCGGCGGGCGTACAGCTCGCGGCCCGGGCCCATCGGGCGGTGCGCGGGCGCCACATGGTAGTCATCGCGCAACGCGGCATGGGCAGGCCGCTGCGCCTGGGGCACCAGTTCGTCGACCGACAAGCCGACCATCTCCTGGCGCGTGTAGCCGAACTGGCGCTCGGCCTGGCCGTTGACCAGCTCGATGCGGCCCTGTGGGTTGACCACGATCATCCCCGAGGGAGAGGCTTCCAGCGTTTCGCGCACGCGCTGTTCACGTTCGGACAGCTGCTCGCGCGCGGCGAGCAGGTCGCGTTGCTCGTCCCGCAGTTCGCGCAGCATGCGCCGCCGCGAGGAGATCAGCCAGCTGAAGAGCAGGCCGTAGCCGAGGAAGATGACCAGCCGCAGCTGCTCGGTAGGCGACAGCGCGATCGGCGACTGCACGAACAGCAAGGCGCCGACCAGCGCACAGACGAGGGTGGCCAGCGCACCGGCCCCGAAGCCACTCAGCCAGGCCGCAAGGATGGGCGCAGCCAGCAGCACCACCAATGGCGCCTGGCCGTGCAGCAGCGGCTCCAGCGCCAGCCGCAGGGCAATGAAGCCCGCGCTCAGCAGCAGCGCGATCGCATAGCCGTGCACCATCTTCCCGGCGCCTGGAGAGGGGGAGGTGCTCCTGCGGGTCACGGGTTTCGATTCTGTCAGCCCTCGCGTGGCCGTGCGGCCGCGCAGAGCACAATGCGGTTCCCGAATGTCAAGGAGGGTGGGGATGGCGGTGCTGCTGCTGGGTCTGGTGCTGTTCCTGGGCGTCCACTCCACGCGCATCCTTGCCGAAGGCGCACGCCGGCGCTGGATGGCGCGCATCGGCGAGGTGCCCTACAAGGGGATTTACGCCATCGTCTCGCTGATCGGCTTCGTGCTGGTGGTCTGGGGCTACGGCCTGGCGCGGCAGGATCCGGTCCTGTTGTGGACACCGCCGCGTGCGATGAACCACGTGGCTGCGCTTCTGGTACTGATCTCGTTTGTGCTGCTGGTGGCCGCCTACGTGCCGCGCAACGCGATCAAGGCGAAGCTGCACCATCCGATGGTGCTGGGCGTGAAGGCGTGGGCCTTGGCGCACCTGCTGGCCAACGGCACGCTGGCCGACGTGGTGCTGTTCGGCGCGTTCCTGCTGTGGGCGGTACTGAGTTTCCGCGCCGCGCGCCAGCGTGATCGGGCCGGCAACGTGCAGTACGCCGCCGGAACGGCCGGCGGGACGATCGCGACGGTGGTGATCGGGCTGGGCGCCTATGTCGTGTTTGCGCTGTGGCTGCATGCCTGGCTGATCGGCGTGCGGCCGTTCTGACCCGCGCGCGACCGAAAGGGTCAGGCGGCCGCTGCAAGGGGCGCGGTCGCACGCCACATGTTGCGAGCGCTTGCAGCAGGACACACAGCAACACCCGCGCCCGGCTCCGTCCGACACCTCTAGAAGGGCAGCCCTCCCAGAATCGTCCGGATCCGACCAAGGACTTCCCATGGACGATCTCAAGGCGCCGCGCCCGCTGGCGGTGGTGACCGGCGCTTCATCGGGCATCGGCTATCACCTCGCGCTGCTGGCGGCGCAGCACGGCCATGACTTGGTGGTGGCGGCCGACCGGCCGCTGGAGCAGCCCGTTGCCGACTTCAGGGCGGCGGGGGCGAGGCAGGTGCAGGCGGTGCAGGCCGAGCTGGCCAGCCGCCAGGGCGTGGACCGGCTGATCCACGCGCTGCAAGGCCACGAAGTCGACGTACTGATGGCCAATGCCGGCCATGGCCTGGCCGGACTCTTCCTCGAGCAGGACTTCGACGCGCTGCAGCACGTGATCGACACCAACATCACCGGCACCCTCTACCTGCTGCAGCACGTGGTGCGCGGCATGGTGGCGCGCGGCCGGGGCCGGGTGCTGGTCACCGGGTCGGTGTCCGGCTTCCAGCCCGGTTCCTTCCACGCGGTCTACAACGGCAGCAAGGCCTTCGTCGATTCGTTCGCGCAAGCGCTGCGCAACGAGATCAAGGACACCGGCGTCACCGTCACACTGCTGATTCCCGGTCCCACCGACACCGATTTCTTCGAGCGCGCCCACATGACCGGCACGCGCGCCGCCTCGCGCATGAAGAAGGACGACCCGGCCTACGTTGCGCGACTAGGCTTCGACGCCATGCTGCAGGGCGAAGCCGACGGGGTCACCGGATGGCGCAACAAGGCGATGGTGGGCGCCTCCAAGTTGCTGCCGTCGCAAACGGTGGCGCAGGTGCACCGCAAGGTCGCCGAGCCGGACAGCGGCAAGGAAGAGCACGCCACCACCACGCACGAACACCCCCGCATGGAGCACAAGCCATGAGCAAGAAGCAGGAATTCCTTCGCCGCGAGCAGAGCCGCGACAAGAACCCCGAATCGGGCATGGTCGGCAGCGCTGCCGCTGTCGAGGAAGAGGCGCGCCGCCGCAGCGTGCAGTCCACCGGCCCGCAGGACCGGAAGGCGCCGCTGGGCGGCAAGAGCGAGAACGATCGCAACAAGATGGGCGAACAGGCGCCCACCCAGCTCAACGAAGGGCGGCGCACGCCGCAGAGCCGAAGCGACAAGGAGATGCAGATCGGCAGCGGCAACAAGCCGCAGGTGCGCAAGGGGTCTCCGGCGAGCGGGGACCGGACGTTGCCGCCTTCGGGCAAGCGTTAACAAGTGCGAGCGCCGCGGCCCCCACCCTGCCCTCCCCCGGTGGGGGAGGGAAAAACCGGGAATGCCGTCGCGACTGACGCGATGCTGTGACTAGCCTTTGAGTGCGCGCTCCAGGTTGGCCAGCACGGTGCTCCAGCCTTCCTCGGCGCTCTCCAGCATGTCGCGCGTTTCCTCGTCGGCCGGCCCCATGTCGTGGCGCAGGGTGAGCTGGCAGCCGTCGCCTTGCGGCTCGATGTCGAGGATCACTGCCGTTTCGTGCGACTGGAACTGCGGCAGCCCGAAGGTGAAGGCGATGCGGCGCGGGCGATCCAGTTGCAGGAACCGGCCGCTGTGCTCCACGTCGATGTGCCGCGACGGGTCGGCTTCCAGTGGCCGGCGGTCGACGATGGTGAAGCGGCCGTTCACGCCCGGCTCGATGTCGCAGCGGATCACTTCGCCGGCCGGCGGCGTCGCAAACCAGAACTGCCGCGCCAGCTGCGGGTCTAGCCAGGCGTCGTAGATCGCCTCGGCCGTGCAGTCGAAGGCGCGCTGCACGCGCACGATGGTGGAGGTGAGCATGGCCGGGGTTATCGGTGACCGCCGCTGCCGCGTCAGCCGGAGTGTGCCGCGTCGCCTTGTAGGGCTTGGCCTATGGGGGGTGCAGACAGCCGGGTCCTACGCGTTCTGTGGCGCGCGGCGCCTCGCGGGCGCGCCGCTTCGTGCGCCACACTGCCCTCACGTTCATCCGCCAGGAGGGCCGCCATGAAGATGCAGCACCGGCCGTGGCACTGGGCCGCCGTTGCGGCGGCGCTGGCTGTCGCTCTGCTGACCTTGTCCGATGCGCACGGGCAGAAGGCCGGCTCGGCCGCCGGTTTCGAGGGCCGGCCCGCGATGGCCGGCGCCCAATCCGGCCTGGGCGCGATGTCCGGACCGCCGCAGGGCGGGTTGGGCGTGCAGAGCACGGAAGACCTGGCTGGCGGCGGCCTGAAAGTGCCGCGGCCCTCGCCCGGCAACGACCGCGGGCCCGCGGTTCCGCGCGATCCGGGGCTGGACCGGCCCTCGAGCCCCGACCAGGACCGCCCATCGTCGCCCAGCCAGGACGTGCAGCCGCGGCGCGACCGCGACGGCGTGAACGTGGCGCCGCGCCACGGCGACGAGAGCGGCATCCGCAAGCAGCAGCGCACCCGCGAGAAGGTCAAGCGCGCCACGCGCGGCGGTGATGAGCGCTCGCGGGAGTGACGGAGCTAGAGCGCCGCCTTCGCTTTCCTCAGGTCCGCCACGAAAGCCTTGAAGCCTTCTTCCCGGTCTGCCGGCAGCAGCCGCAACAGGGCCGAAGGGTGCAGGGTGATCAGCACCTTCAAGCCGTCCGCGCGCTCCAGCCACTTGCCGCGCTCCACGGTGACCGAAATGGCACGGCCGAGCAGGGCGCGGGCGGCGGTGGCGCCGAGCGCCACCAGGGCCGTGGGCCGCACCAGCGCGATCTCGTCTTCCAGCCAGTGCAGGCAGGCCGCGACCTCGCGCTGGTTGGGGCTCTTGTGGATGCGGCGCTTGCCGCGCAGCTCGAACTTGAAGTGCTTGACGGCGTTGGACACGAACACGATGTCGCGCGGAATGCCGATCGCCTCCAGCGCGCGGTCCAGCAGGCGGCCGGCCGGGCCGACGAAGGGATGTCCCTGCAGGTCTTCCTGGTTGCCGGGCTGCTCGCCCACCAGCATCAGCGGCGCCTTCAACCGGCCCTCGCCATTGACCGACTGGGTCGCGTGCTCGCCGATCGGGCATTCGCGGCAGCGCATGGTGGCGGCCTTGAGCTGCTCCAGAGAGTCGATGCCGGCTTCCTGTCCGGCGGCGGCGGTTTCGACCGGCGCGGCCGGATTGGCCTCCGGGCCAAAGACGCGGCGGTAGGCCTTCAGCCAGCGCTCGTCGCTGCCACGCGGGCCGGGGTCGTCTTCGCGCCGCGCACCGGGCCCGAGCTGCAGCCGCTCGCGGTCCCAGCGCGCCGAGCGCTGCGGCGTCAGGATGGCCCAGCGCAGCGCCGGGTAGCGGCGCGCGAACCAGGGCGCAAGCGCCTCGACGATGTGGTGGGTGGGCTCGAACCAGGCCAGGTGCAGCACCTCGCCCGGGTGGCTGTCGTCCGGCACCGGGTGGAAGCGCAGCAGCGCCTTCATCTTGTGCATCTCGCGCCGGACCGACTGCGCCATCTGCTGGGCCTGCTGCATGTCGGCATCCAGCGGGTCGGTGCGCAGCGCCGGCTCGTGCACCAGGCGCCACAGCAGCCGATACAGAAGGGCGAAGCGCTGGGCATCGTGGTGGAGCACCACCACTTCGCACAGTCGCAGGAACGAGGCCGGCACGATCGCGGCGGCGGCTCGCGGCAGCTCGTGTGCCTTCTCGCCGGCCTGCACGTCGACCGGCTGCGCAAGCAGGTCGTCGCTGAGCGTGTGCACGGTTTCCCACTGCACTTCTTCCGGCGGCACCTGGTGCGCCAGCAACTGGCGCGCCTCCTGCCGGAAGCCGGCCAGGTCGGTCTCGCCGGACAGGCGCGGCATGGTCATGTCTGCGCGGGCCTTTCGGGCCGGCAGTCCACGCAGGCGGGGCGGAACGGGCAGGGGACCTTCATGGCGCGCTTTCCTGCGGCTGCGCTGTCGGCGGCCGGCCGATGTGCGCGCGCCGCTTGAGCCTGCGCGCGCGCGCCTCCATCAACAGGTACAGCAGCGCCGCGATCACCAGCGGGCCGATGTAGTACACGGCGCGGTAACCGAGCAGCGCCGCCAGCAGCTGGGCTTCGCCGATGCGATGACCCAGCAGGGCAATGAACACGGCCTCGAACACGCCCAGCCCGGCCGGCACGTGCAGCACCACCCCGGCGATCGCGCCCACCAGCAACACGGTGAGTACGTCGGCATAGGGCAGCTGGCGCAACAGCAGCACCCAGATCACCCCGGCCATCAGGCTCCAGTTGATGCAGGAGATGGCCATCTGCACCACGGCCATGCGCCAGGGCGGCAGGTACAGCTCATGGCCGCGCCAGTTCCATACATGGTCGCCCATCTTCCAGCAGGCCAAGACATAGCCGAGCGAAATCGCGATCAACGCGACGCCGGCCCACTGCAGCCCGTAGTTGCCCATCTTCCATTCGGGCGGCAGGGCGAGCGGGTGCAGCACGAACAGCAGGCCCGCCAGCAGCTTGTAGCCCAGCCAGTTGGTGAGCATGCTCATCGAGACGATGCGCGTGATCACGCCGGTCTTCAGGCCCAGCCGCGAGTACAGCCGGTAGCGAAAGCCGACCCCCCCCACCAGCGAGCCTATGCACAGGTTGAAGGTGTAGCTGATGAAGGTGACCACCATCACGACGCCGGTCTTGAGCGTGTGGCGGGTGTAGCGGCGGCCGATCAGGTCGAAGCAGGCGTACAGCAGGTGGCTGGCGGCGGCCAGGGCGACGGCGGCGAACAGCGCCGGCCGTGGCAGGTCGCGCAGCGACTGCAGCACCTCGCCCCAGGCGATGTTGCGGGCGTAGCGCCACAGCAGCCAGCCGACCAGCGCGAAGAACAGCAGTGAGGCGATGCGGCGCAGCCAGGGCCACCACGGCCGCTGGGTCAGGCGCTGGCGTTCCGGTCCGGCGTGGCCGGGCGGGCGCCGATGGGGTGGAGCCGTGTGCGTCCCGAGCGTGTCGTGCGCGCCATGCGCATGTCCGCGCACGTGTCCGTGCCGGTGACCGTGGGGGTGGGGGGCCGCGAGGTCGCCGGCACGCGCGGAGCGCGAGTTCATCGGCGCTCCTCCGCCATCGAGGCGC
>JAKFEA010000084.1:0-6865 GCA_036675905.1 Acidovorax sp.
CGTGTTCCGCAGCCACGGCGACCACGGACTGGGCGCGGTCGACATGCACACCAGCATCGTCAAGTCCAGCAACGTCTACTACTACTCGCTGGCCAACGAGATGGGCGTGGACCTGATGCACGATTTCATGAAGCCGCTGGGCTTCGGCCAGCTGACCGGCATCGACATCCACGGCGAGGTGCGCGGCGTGCTTCCCAGCCAGGAGTGGAAGCGCAACTACTACCGCCGCCCCGAGCACAAGAAGTGGTACGCCGGCGAGACCATCTCGCTGGGCATCGGCCAGGGCTACAACAGCTTCACCATGCTGCAGCTGGCGCAGGCCACCGCCACGCTGGCCAACGGCGGGGTCAAGCACAAGCCGCGGCTGGTGATCGCCACCCAGGATCCGATGACGCGCGTGCGCGAGATCGTGCCGCCGGAGCCCGGCGCCGACCTGGGCTACAAGCCCGAGCACGTCGCCGTCGTGCGCAAGGCCATGGTGGGCGTGACGCAGGGCGGCACCGGCACGCGCGTGTTTGCCGGCGCCGGCTATCTCTCGGGCGGCAAGACCGGCACGGCCCAGGCGGTGACCATCGGCCAGAAGGAGAAATACAACGCCTCCAAGCTGGAGGAACACCAGCGCGACCACTCGCTGTACATCGCGTTCGCGCCGGCTGACGACCCGCAGATCGCGCTGGCCGCGGTGGTGGAGAACGCCGGCTTCGGCGCCGCCGCCGCCGCGCCGATGGCGCGGCGCGTGTTCGACTACTGGCTGATGGGGCTGTACCCCAGCGAAGAAGACCTGGCGGCGGTGCGCAAGGGGCAGGCGAGCGCGCCGTTGGGCAAGCCGCGGCTGGCCTCCGAAGCCGCATGGCCGCCGCAGGGCTCGGGGCCCGCGCTGGTGCCGCCGCCGGGCGCCGCGGCGCTGGCGGCCGCGGTCTCCGCGGCGTCGACGGAATCAACGGCAGCGGCAGCGGCTGCTGCTACCGTGCCGACGGCCAGCACGGTGCCGATTGCCGCACCGCGACGCCCGAACTAGTCGGGCAGGGACCCTTCCTCCTGGCTGCGCCACCAGGCCAGCATGGCCTGGAAGTTGCCGCCGAAGCCGCGCTTGAGCAGCGCCTCGTAGCCGATCGAGCACGAGATCGCGCTGCCGGGATCCAGCAACCGGCTGTTGGCGGCAGCATTGCACTCGACCATCAGGCGCTTGAGGCAGTGCTCGCCCAGGGACTCGAACTGCGCCATGCGCTCTTCGCGGTGCAGCATCGGATGGCCGTCGTGCATGGGTGCCTGGCAGGCTTGCGGCTGCTGGTGCCCCGACACGCCGGGCTCGGCCTGCACGGCAGGCATCAGGGCCAAGGCGGCAGCCCAGCCGGGCAACTGGCGCGACAGTCGCTTCCGGAATCGGGGACCGCTGGCAGGCGATGGCATGGGCTCACCTTGACGCCGCGCCGGCGCAACCGCATCAGCGGAATACGACGTGAGGCGTCAGCCGGCGCCTGCGCCGAGTCCGGCGGCCTGTAGCAGCCACCGGCCTACCGCTTGCGGCATCCAGCGCACATGGGTGGGCCACGGTCCGGCCGGAAAACCCACGTGCCCTCCGTGGGGCGGCTGCCACAGCGTGACCCATTCGCCGGCCTCGCGCAGGACCGGGAGGCTCTGCGCGGGCACGAAGGGATCGTTGCGCGCATTCAGCGCCAGCGCCGGGATGCGGATGCGCGGCAGGTGCGGCTTGGCCGAAGCGCGGGTCCAGTAGTCGTCGGTGTCCCTGAAGCCGTGCAGGGGCGCGGTGAACACATTGTCGAAGGCGTACAGGTCGCGGGCGGCGAGCAGCGCGTCGCGGTCGAACAGGCCGGGGTGCTGGGCCAGCTTGCGCAAGGCCTTGGGCCGCATGGAGCGCAGGAACATGCCGGTGTAGACCAGCCGGTTGAAGCCGCGGCCGATGGCCCGCCCACCGGCAGCCAGGTCCAGCGGCGAACTCACCGCGGCCACCGCATCGGCGATCCGTGCGGCCTGCTCGCCCGCTTCGCCGGCCCAGCGCAGCAAGGCGTTGCCGCCGAGCGAGATGCCGACGGCGAGCAGCGGGCCGGCGTGGCGCTCGCGCAGGCGCTGCAGGATCCAGTGCACTTCCTCGTAGTCACCCGAGTGGTACGCGCGCGGGCCCAGGTTCAGCTCGCCGCTGCAGCCGCGGAAGTGCGGCACCACGTAGCCCAGCCCCTGCTCGCGCGCGAAGCCGGCAAAGGCTTGCGCGTAGTGGCTGTGCGAGGAGCCCTCGAGGCCATGGAACAGGACCAGCAGCGGGGCCGTGGCGCCGGCGGTCGGCGCAGGCGCCAGCCAGTCGAGGTCGACGAAATCGCCATCGGGCGTATCCCATCGCTCGCGCCGGTACCGGGGCGGTGCGCCTGCGGCTCGCTGCGAGAACAGCGCCGGCCAGATCGTCTGCAGGTTGCCGCCGGGCAGCCAGGCGGGCGCGGCATAGCGGAACTCGCCGCCCTGCGCGATCGCCCGGGCCGGTACCCCCGCCTGCATCAATGCAGCACCGAGGGCGCGTCCGAGACTTCCTGGATGTCGCTGGCGGTGCCGGGGCTGGCGTGGTGCGCGACCAGCCGCCAGCCCTGCGCGGTCTTGTGATAGATGTTGGTCGCGATCACCCAGGCATGGCGCGGGCCCTGCGGCGTGAGCACCTCCACCTTTTCCAGCAGGTTGTGCACGCAGCTGCCCATGGACTCGATCTTGCGCACGCGCTCGGGCCAGGCCCGGATGCTGCCGTTGGCGAACATGGCCTCGAAGGTGGCGCGGATGGCGGCGGCGCCGACCACGCGCGGCCCGCCCGGATGGATGCAGACGATCTCGTCCTCGTCGGCCCAGCAGGCCATCAGCTTGTCGGCGTCGGCGTTCTGCAGCGCGTCGTAGAACGCGGCTTCGACTTCGTCGGCATTGCCTTCGAGGTTGGCGGCCTGGAGCTTGGACTTGCGCATGTGCGGCCGATTGTGCATGGATTCAAAGGCGCAGCCAGTCGCGCACCGCCTCGCGCGCGTCGCCCTGCGCCGCATGCCAGACGGTCTCGGGCGCGGCGACATGGATGCCGTGCGGGGCGACCTGCAACGCGGTGGCGACGAATTCCGCCACCTTGACGGACCGCACCGGCTGCTCGCTGCCGGGCACCATGTACCCGAACACCGAGTGCATCCAGCGTGCGACCGCATGCAGCGGTCCGGCCGTGGCGGCGGCTTCGGGCTTGCGCGCGCTGCGCACGATCAGCAGGCGATCGAAGCCCAGCGACGCCACCGCCTGCTCGTCCAGGCTGGCGAGGCCGCGCTTGAGCGCCTCGGGCAGGCGCCCTTGCGCGTGCGGCAGCACGACCGCGAGCGTGCGCACGCCGCTGCGGCGCATCCATTGGGCGAGGGCCGGCAACTGCTCGGGCCGCGGCGTCCACAGCGCCCGCTCGCGCTCGTGGAAGAGGCGCGGCGGCTCGAACAGCACCAGCCCGGTGTCGGCGGCGCCGGGGGCCCACTGCGCGGGATCGTCGCCCTCGACCAGGCGGCTGCCGACGCTGCGCAGGCCGGCACGGATCGGCTCGCGCGCCAGCACTTCCGTGCTGCCGTAGCGCTGCAGCCCGACCAGCCGCCGCAGCACTTCATTGCCGAGCACCCCGGTGGCTCCTGCGATGACCAGCCGCGCGCGGGGCAGCGCCGACGGCACGGCGCCGCGCGCGGCGGCCTGCAGGGCCTGGATCGGCTCATGGCGCATGGCTTCTATGCTACCGTCGACGACCACCCCCGAGGAGAAGAACGATGCGCCGCTGGCTTGCCCTGATCGTCCTGGCCCTGTCGCTGACCGGCTGCGGCTACAACGACTTCCAGCGCCTGGACGAGCAGACCAAGTCGGCCTGGGCCGAGGTGGTCAACCAGTACCAGCGCCGCGCCGACCTGGTGCCCAACCTGGTCGCCACCGTCAAGGGCGAGGCCAACTTCGAGCAGGAGACGCTGACCCGGGTCGTGGAAGCCCGGGCCAAGGCGACTTCGATGCAGGTCACGCCCGAGGTGCTGAACAACCCCGAGCAGTTCCAGCGCTTCCAGCAGGCGCAGGGCGAACTGTCCGGCGCACTCAGCCGCCTGATGGTGGTGAGCGAGCGCTACCCCGACCTGAAGGCCAACCAGGGCTTCCGCGACCTGCGGGTGCAACTGGAAGGCACGGAGAACCGCATCACGGTGGCGCGCAACCGCTACATCCAGGCGGTGCAGGAGTACAACGTGCTCACGCGCAGCTTCCCCAGCAACCTGACGGCCATGGTGTTCAACTACGAGCCCAAGCAGAACTTCACGGTGCAGAACGAGGCGGCGATCTCGACGCCGCCGCGGGTGGACTTCGGTGGCGGTGCGGCGCCGGGGCAGCCTGCTGCCCCGGCTGCGCCCGCTGCCCCGGCCGCATCGGCCGCGCCCTCCGTGCCTGCGGGAACACCGACCCGGTAGCCGGATGGCCTGCCGTGGGCGTTCGTGGATTCCCGCGAAAGCGGGGATCCACCCCTTCGCACGGCTCTGGCTGGGCGTGCTGTGCCTGCTGTCGGCGCTGTTCGCCGGGCCCGCGGCAGCGCAAGGCGTGCTTCCCGTGCCCGAACTCACGGCGCGCGTCATCGACCAGACCGGCACGCTGGACGACATCCAGCGCAAGGCCCTGGAGGACAAGCTGGCCGCCTTCGAGCAGCGCAGCGGCACGCAGATCGTGATGCTGCTGGTGCCCGCCACGCAGCCCGAAGACATCGCCAGCTATGCCAACCGGGTGGCCAACAGCTGGAAGATCGGCCGCAGGGAAGTGGGCGACGGCATCCTCGTGATCGTGGCCAAGGACGAGCGTCGCGTGCGCATCGAAGTGGCCAAGACGCTGGAAGGCGCCGTGCCGGACCTGGCGGCGAAGATGATCATCGACGAAGCCATCACGCCGCGCTTTCGCGAGGGCGACTTCGCCGGCGGTCTGCAGGCCGGGGCCGACCGGCTGATCGCGCGCATCAGCGGCGAGGGTCTTCCAGCGCCGGAACGGCAGCGGCCGGCGCAGGTGCAGGGCTTCAACTGGTTCGACCTGGCGATCTTCCTGTTCTTTGCCGTGCCCATCGCCGGTGCCGTGCTGCGCGGCATCTTCGGGCGCAAGCTCGGCTCCCTGTTCACCGGCGGCGGGGTCGGCCTGCTCGCCATGCTGTTCACGTCCAGCCTGGTCATCGCCGCGGTTGCGGCGGTGGTGGCGCTGCTGTTCTCGATGTTCTCGGGCGTGGGGTCCCTGGGCGGCCGCCGGCGCGGCTGGGGCGCGCCCATCATCTTTCCCGGCGGCGGCTGGGGAGGTGGAGGCGGCGGCGGAGGCTGGGGCGGCGGTGGCGGCTTCGGGTCCGGCGGCGGTGGCGATTTCGGCGGCGGCGGCGCTTCGGGAGGCTGGTGATGCTGCGCAAGATCCAACGCATCCTCAAGCACCGGTGGCTGGACGACGACGACACGCGCAAGGCGATCCCACCGGCGCTGGCCGAGCGCCTGGCGGCGCGGGTGGCCGCCAGCGAACGGCGGCACAGCGGCGAGATCCGCATCTACGTGGAGGCCGGACTGCCGCTGAGCTACCTGTGGCGCGATGGCAGCCCGCGCGAGCGCGCCATCGCCATGTTCGGCAAGCTGCGCGTGTGGGACACCGAGCAGAACAACGGCGTGCTGATCTACCTGCTGCTGGCCGAACACGCGATCGAGATCGTGGCCGACCGCGGTCTGGCCCACGCGGTGGGTCCGGACCACTGGCAGGCGATCGTGCAGCACATGCGCGACGCCTTCCGCGCCGGCCGTTTCGAGGACGGCCTGACGCATGCGCTGGAGGAGGTGTCGGGGCTGCTGGTGCAGCACTTTCCGGCGCAACCCGGCGCGTCGAACGCGAACGAGCTGCCGGACCAGCCGGTGCTGGGATAGCACCATGAAAAAAGCCCCGCACCTTGCGGCGCGGGGCTCGAGAGCGCGGGTTTTTAGCGCGTTCTTGTTTCGGAACTGATTCTAGTCAGCCGGGGACAGGGCAAGCGCTTCGCTCTTGGTCAGTCCCCTCTTCTAGTCAGTTGGGGACAGAGCACTCGCGTTGCTCGTGGTCTGTCCCCAATGTTATTTGCGCTGCCTGTACTTCTGCAACGCGGCGATCTGTGCCGCCATGATCGCCAGCTCGGATTGCGCGCGGGCGACGTCGATCTCGCTCTTGGCGTTCTTCAGCGCTTCTTCGGCAGCGTGCTTGGCTTCGTTGGCCTTCTGCTCGTCCAGGTCCTTGCCGCGGATGGCGGTGTCGGACAACACCGTGACGCGGTTGGGCTGCACCTCCAGGATGCCGCCGGCCACGAACACGAACTCCTCCGAGCCATCGGCCTTCTCGATGCGCACCGAGCCGGGCCGCACGCGCGTGATCAGCGGCGTGTGGCGCGGGTAGATGCCCAGCTCGCCGGCTTCGCCCGGCAACGCGACGAAACGCGCCTCGCCGGAGAAGATCGACTCCTCGGCCGACACCACGTCGACCTGGATGGTATGAGTCTTGTCGACCATAAGTTCTCCAGTCAGTCGGGGACAGGGCGGCGCGCTGCGCGCCCCCGGCCTGTCCCCCAGTCGGTTAGGCCGCCAGCTTCTTGGCCTTCTCGAAGGCCTCGTCGATGGTGCCGACCATGTAGAAGGCCTGCTCGGGCAGGTGGTCGCACTCGCCGGCAGCGATCATCTTGAAGCCGCGGATGGTCTCGGCCAGCGGCACGTACTTGCCGGGCGAACCGGTGAACACCTCGGCCACGTGGAAGGGCTGCGACAGGAAGCGCTGCATCTTGCGCGCGCGGGCCACGGCCTGCTTGTCTTCCGGCGACAGTTCGTCCATGCCCAGGATGGCGATGATGTCG
>JAKFEA010000085.1:0-1996 GCA_036675905.1 Acidovorax sp.
GGGCTTGACCCGCAATCCATCCCCTAAGGCCGGAACACGCCCGTGCGTGTCCGAAGACCAGGGGATGGTTCCCGGCTTGCGCCGGGATGACATGGGAGCGGGAGACGAATTCGGCTCTGCGGATGCGACGAGATCCCCGCCTTCGCGGGGATGGCCGGCTCCGCGCCGCGGCGCGGCGCTACGAGCCGGCCACCTTCATCCGATTGACCAGCACCGACCCCACCGTCTTCGCGCCGTAGTTGTAGGTATCCGCTCCCACGGCCTCGATCGCCAGGAACATGTCCTTCAGGTTCCCGGCAATGGTGATCTCCTGCACCGGGAACGCGATTTCGCCGTTCTCGACCCAGAAGCCGCTGGCCCCGCGCGAGTAGTCGCCGGTCACGTAGTTCACGCCCTGCCCCATCAGCTCGATGACGAACAGGCCGGTGCCCAGCTTGCGCAACATCGCCGGCAAGTCGTCGCCGGCCTGCGTGAGGCGTGAGGTGAGCGACAGGTTGTGCGATCCACCCGCGTTGCCGGTGGTCCTCATGCCCAGCTTGCGGGCCGAGTAGCTGGACAGGAAATAACCCTCCACCCGCCCGCCGTCGACCACCTTGCGGCCCGTCGTGCGCACGCCCTCCTCGTCGAAGGGCGAGCTGCCCTTGCCGCGCCGCTGGTGCGGGTCCTCCAGCACGTCGACGTGCTTGGGGAAGACCTTCTTGCCCAGCGAATCGAGCAGGAAGCTGCTGCGCCGGTACAGCGATCCGCCGCTGACCGCCTGCACGAATCCCCCCAGCAGGCCGGCCGCCAGCGGCGACTCGAACAGCACCGGGCATTCGCGCGTGGTGATCTTGCGCGACTTCAGTCGGGCCAGCGCGCGCTCGGCGGCATAGCGGCCCACCGCATCGGGCGCCGCCAGCTCGCCCGGCGCGCGCATCGACGAATACCAGGCGTCGCGCTGCATGTCCGCGCCGCGGCCGGCGATCGGCGCCACCGAGATCGAATGGCGCGAGCTGGAATAGCCGCCACGGAAGCCGCGCGTGTGCGCGCTGAAGAAATGGCTCTGCTGCGCCGAGACACCGGCGCCTTCGCTGTTGGTGATGCGCTTGTCGGTGGCGAAGGCCGCCGCCTCGCAGGCCAGCGACAGGCGCGCCGCCTCTTCGCTGTCGATGGGCCAGGGGTGGAACAGGTCCAGGTCGGGCTGCTCGCCGGGGCCGGCGATGTCCTGTGCATCGGGCAGCCCGGCCACCGGGTCTTCGGCCGTGAAACGCGCGATGTCGTACGCGGCCTGCACGGTCTGGCGGATCGCCGCTTCCGAGAAATCCGACGTGCTGGCGTTGCCGCGGCGCTGGCCGACGTAGACGGTGACGCCCAGCGACTTGTCGCGGTTGCGCTCGACGTTCTCCAGCTCGCCCTTGCGCACCGACACCGACAGGCCGCAACCCTCGGACGCTTCGGCCGCCGCGTCGGTGGCGCCCAGCTTTTTCGCATGGGCCAGCGCCCGGTCGACCAGCTCCTCGAATTGCGTGCGGCTGTAGGAGAAGCCTTGTTCGGATCGGGTCGAGGCGCGGGAAGCTTGGTTCATGGCGACGGCTATGATACTTGCGGCCGCCTGCACGGACGGGCCGCGCCAACTCCCCACCGCCATGCCACGCAAACCGAAAAAGGGCTACTTCGTGCGCGGCCAGTTCGTCGCCGAAGGCAGCGAACTGGACCAGCAGTTCAAGGCCGAACTCAAGCAGACCGAAGGCAGCAGCAAGACCGATCTCAAGCGCGAGAGCACCGAGCTGCAAAAGCTCGGCGAAGCGTTGATGTCGCTGCGCGCCGAGCTGCTCGAGCGCCTGCCGCTGCCCGATTCGCTGGTGGAGGCGATCGCGCAGGCGCGCCGCATCACCGACTTCGAGGGCAAGCGCCGCCAGCTGCAATACGTGGGCAAGCTCATGCGCAGGCTGGACGAGGACACGCTGGCCGCCGTGCGCGAGGCGCTGGAAGAGCAGCGCCAGGGATCGGCGCACGA
>JAKFEA010000086.1:0-2408 GCA_036675905.1 Acidovorax sp.
CTTGGCCGCCGCGTGCCAGGGCCAGCGCGGGTCGTACAGCATGGCGCGCGCCAGCGCCACCGCATCGGCCTGGCCGCCGGCGATGATGGCCTCGGCCTGCTCGGGCTCGGTGATCAGGCCCACTGCCACCGTCGGCAAGCCCGTCTCGGCGCGGATCCGTTCGGCGAACGGCACCTGGTAGCCCGGGCCGAGCGCGATCTTCTGTTGCGGGGAGACCCCGCCGCTGCTGACGTGCATCGCCGCGCAGCCTCGGTCCTTCAACTCGCGCGCCAGCGCGATGCTGTCCGGCAGGTCCCAGCCCCCCGGTACCCAATCGGTCGCCGACACGCGCACCCACACGGGCATGTCCGCCGGCACCGCGGCGCGCACGGCGTCGAACACCTCCAGCGGAAACCGCATGCGGTTCTGCAGGCTGCCGCCGTACCCGTCGGTCCTGTGGTTCGCCAACGGCGAGAGGAATTCGTGCAGCAGGTAGCCGTGCGCCATGTGGAGTTCGATGCCGTCGAGGCCGAGCCGGACGGCGCGCCGCGCGGCGTCGGCAAACTGGTCGCGAACGCGTGCCAAGCCCTCGCGCTCCAGCGCGGCCGGCGGGTGCTCATGGGGCGAGTGCGGCACCGCAGACGGCGCTTCGGCGGTCCAGCCGTCCGGGTCACCGGGCGGAATCTGCTGGCCGCCATCCCACGGCGCGCGGCTGGATCCCTTGCGTCCCGCGTGGGCGAGTTGCACCGCCACCGCAATGGGCGAGTACGCGCGGATCGCGGCGATCACCCGCCCGAGCGCGCGCTCGTTGTCGTCGCTGTACAGGCCCAGGTCGGTGGGCGAGATGCGGCCAGTGGCCGAGACCGCAGTCGCCTCGATGATCAGCAGCCCCGCACCCGACAGTGCCAGATGGCCGAGATGGATCATGTGCCAGTCGGTCGCGTTGCCGTCCTCGGCCGAGTACTGGCACATCGGCGCGATGACGATGCGATTGGCCAGGCGCAACGCGCCCAGGTGCAGCGGTTCGAACAGTCGACTCATGGGCCCTCCCGTGGATGGGCCTCATTGTGTCGGCAGTGCCGACGAGCCCGGGACGCGCACCCGGATTCGTGCCGACCTGCCCGGCGCGAGGTCCGTTCCGACACCCCTCCCGAGGTAGACCCAGTAGCCTCCCGGAGATGGAGATCGCCGTCACCGAAGCGCAAGGCCTGCGCCTGTTGCGGTTCGGGACGCCCTGGTGCCAGGGCGTGATGCGCATAGCTGCACCGGATGAGTTGGTGCTCGAGTACGCGGCGCGCATGTTCGCCTGGCTGCTCTTCCACGATCCGGCGGAGCTGCCGGGCCAGCACCTGGTGACGCTGGGCCTGGGTGCCGGCTCGCTCACCCGGTTCGCCCATCGCGTGCTGGGCATGCGAGCGACGGCGGTGGAGATCGACGCGCGCGTGATCGACGTCAGCCGCACGCAATTCATGCTGCCGCCGGACGGCGACGGCCTGCAGGTGGTGCATGCCGACGCCGCCGATTTCATCCGGGGACTTCGGGGCACCCGCAGCATCGACGTGGTCCAGGTGGACGCGTACGACGCTTCCGTCGAGAAACCCGCGCTGGACAGCGAGCCCTTCTACGCCGACTGCCGCACCTGCCTGCGTGAGGGCGGCACAGTCGCGGTCAACCTCATCGGGCGGGACCTGGATGTGCGTGAGAGCGTGGCGCGCCTGCGCCGTGGGCTGCAGCCGTCGGCCGTGTGGCAGTTCCCGCCGACCGAAGCGGGCAACGTGGTCGTGATCGCATGTTGCGGCGAAGTGCCGCCGGAAGACGTGCTCGCGGCCCGTGCGGCGGAGGTCGAGGCGCGCTGGGGCCTGCCGGCACCCGGATGGCTGGCCATGGCACGGCGTACGCCGGGGAGTCCCTGACAGCAGCGCGCAGGCGTGGATGCCGGGTCAAGCCCGGCATGACAAGAGCTTTTGCCGCGCCGCGCTGCTATGACGCGATCGGCTCGAAGCGCGGTCGCAGAACGCCGTCCACTTCGATGCGCTCGAAGAACATGGCATGCGGCCGGACCCACAGCCCCTGCTCGCCGTACAGCGCGCGATAGAGGACCAGCGGCTCCAGCGTCTCGCTGTGGCGAACAACGCCCAGCACCTCGTACTCGCCGCCCTTGTAGTGCCGGTAGCGGCCGATGCGGGCAGGGGGAAGCGGCGGCAGGTCGGACATGCGCGGCAATGTAGCAGCGAGATGCTCGACCGCAGCAAGAAGAAACCGGCCGGCGTGCATTGCCAACGCCCCGCATCCCCGGCACGATCGTGTGGCACCGCGGGAAACCTCGTGACCCGCCTGCCGGCGCCGGATCCGGTGCCGAGCTGTACGAGGACCACCAGGCGCCGCCGATGTTCTTCCTGTGGCCTGAGTCCCTCTGGCTGATGCTGGCG
>JAKFEA010000087.1:0-20015 GCA_036675905.1 Acidovorax sp.
TCGGTGCTGGCGCCGACGTCCTGATCAGCCTGCCGGCTGCGCTAGAATGCGCGGCTTCGCACCACGCGAACCGAATTCAGGAGCGGTGGCAGAGTGGTCGAATGCGCCGGACTCGAAATCCGGTATACGGTTTCACCGTATCGAGGGTTCGAATCCCTCCTGCTCCGCCAAGGACCCGTCCACAGGGGTCCAAGGAAGACCAAGAAAACAGCAAAGGGCCTTGAGAAATCAAGGCCCTTTGTCTTTTGAGGTCCAGGATCGTCCACCACGATCCAGCCCCTAATGGGGGTACTAACGGGCAAGCCTTACGAGCGGCAGTTTCCGCCGGATCACGTTGAGCTTCAGCTTAGCGCATGTCCGCGGGAAGGTGCCCAGACCGCGCTTGTGCTAATGCCCATTGTCTCAGCAACTGTCCCCGATCATGCGTTGCCCGTGACGGGCAAGTGAGTGCGCCCCGCATGGGGTGCGTCTTCATAGGACGCTGCTCGGGCTTTCGTTGTACGCCGCGGGTAGCGCTTCCGAGCTTTAACCAGCCTGCAATCGCCTCGGACGACCACTGGCTCTGGAGCTTGTGCCTCACTACGCAGTCCAACGTGGCGTTCTGAGCGAGTGGATGGTCAGTCGGCTGAACCAGCCATCGCGTGCGCAGTTTGTTCATGCAATTGAAGAAGCTCTTCGTGCCAGCCAGTCTCTGGCCACTGCCCATGCTCGACCAGTTGTCCGTGCATGGCTCGCACCTTCTGGCGAAGCGCGTGCGACCCCATGGTGCCCCACAGGCCAATCAGCGTATGCAGCAGATGGATCGAGGCATCGATATCCTGGCGTTCGATCGGCCCCTGAAGCTTGTCGAGCAGAGTTCGCGATGTCTGTACCGCCTCCGCGAGAGCGTGTTCGTCCATGCGCATGCGGCGCACGCTTTCCACTCGGTTGAGATCGAGCAGTTCCGGCTCCGCAAGGTCGGTGGCATGAGCCTTCCTGGTGGCCGGCGCACGCGCGGGGCAGTCGTGAGATCCCAGGTGCCTGGCCAGCTTATCGAACAGCTCGCCCGCGTCGGCAGGCTTGAGAACGAAGTCGCTGATTCCCGCCGCGCGCGCCTTCTCGAGAATTGCTGCATCGTCGCGGGCGCTCAGCGCGATCAATACGGGCTTTCGTGGGAGAGTCGACGCGTGCACGGCCTGCGCGAGCCCGATGCCATCGAGGACCGGCATGTGGATGTCAGTGATGATCGCGTCCACGGCCAAGGTCTCCAGCATCTGGAAGGCTGAAGCGCCATCGGAGGCTTCCACGACCTTGACGGCGCCCTGCTCGAGCAAGGCACGCAGGTAGCGCCTGTTGAACGCTTCGTCGTCTGCGAGCAGGATCGTCCTGCCAGCAAGGGAATCGGCGGCCAGGCTCGTGCTCTCGCCACGGCCGGCATGCTCGTGGGCCCAGCACAGCGCCTCGATAAGGTCCAGTTGCGAGCACGGTTTGTGGACGAGAGCGTCCACGGCGACCCGCTCCAGCTTCGCCCGGGCCACTTGGGCGGATTCCGCCGTGTAGGCAACGATCGGCAGCCGTGCGATGCCGTGGATGTGCCCTGCCCGGATGTGCTCGGCCGTGGCATATCCGTCCAGGATCGGCATGGACAGGTCCAGAACCAGCGCACTGTAGGTTCTGCTCGACAGCATCTCCAGCGCCTGCTGTCCGTTCTCCGCCTCAGCGACTTCCACTCCCAGCGGCTCCAGCATGGAACGTGCGGTCTTGCGCAGCACGGCAACGTCGTCCACCACCAGCACGCGCTTGCCCGAAAAGACGAGCCTGGCCTGCTGGAGGACCTGCGCCTCATGTGCAGCAAGCTCCGAAGGCGGCACGGCCGGAAAGCGCAGCACGAACCGGGTGAACTGTCCGAGCTCGGACTCGCAGGAGATGTCCCCGCCGAATGCAACCATGGTCCGCTTGCAGAAGGACAGTCCCAGGCCGGTCCCGCCTGCCTTGCCGGAGGTGTGGAATGACTCGAACACACGGGCCAGCACCTCCGGCTTCATGCCGGGGCCGGTGTCTTCGAAGGTCACGCAGTGGCCGCCCACGGTGATCCTGATCCGCGCGGCCGGATGGTCCTTGAAGTAGTGGAGTGCGTTCTTCAGGAGATTGAACAGGACGAAGATGTACCGCGTCTCGTCGCCCTTGAACACGAATTCCTGCAGGACCTGCAGCTCGACGCGGGTCCGGTCAGAGCCGCTCTCGTAGCCGAACTCGTCGACCGCCTTGCGCGTCGCGGTCTCTGCCGACAGGTAGCGCAAGTTCGACGTGTCCAGCGGCTTCGCATGGATCTCGTCGAGAGTCATGGAGATCATCTGCAAGCCCCGCTCGATCGCGATCTTGCCCTCGGCCAGCTCCTTGTAAACGGCGTCGAGTGCGCGGGCCCGCATCGAGAGGTCGCAACCGTCCGCCGTCGGCCGTGGCAGATTCTGTCCGATGCTCTCCAGCCGGTAACGCAGCTGGCCCAGCGGGTTTCGCAGCTCGTGCGCGAGGGAGCCGGCCAGGTCCTTGAGCGTGTCGATTCTCTGCCGTGCCAGGATGCCCTTGAGGTTGCTGCGCGTGAACAGCAGCCCAGCGGCCACGCTGTAGACCATCGCCTGGATGTGGACGGACTTCACGATGGCGTGATTCAGTGCGCCGAATTCCGGGATCGTGAGGTACCCGGCAGCCGCCCCGAGACCAATCCCCACGGCCATGTTCACGAGTGCCAGCATGTAGTGTGGGAAGATGATGATGACGAAGAACACCATCGTGACCTCCAGCATGGAGCGCAGCACCGAGTAGTTGCTTCCAAGCAGCTGGTAGGTGGCGTAGAACGGCAGCGTGTACATCACTCCGGTGAACCAGACCCACGGCAGGAAGGGCCTCAATCGCTGCGGCCACTGCCGGCTCAGGCTGACGGCGAGGCAGAGCAGCACCGCGATGGCGCGCAGGCCCAGGCTCTCGTGTTCGAGCGGAGTGACGTACAGCCACAGGATGCCGTACCCTGCAAATACGGCGGCGCCCACGCTTGCGGCGATCACCATGCTTCGGCCGGAGGTGTTCACGCTGTCCCGCAATGCAGCGTCGAAATACCGGAACAGGTTCATCAACATGCCGGGAACGCCTGCCTTCAGAAGACGAACTGGCCGAGTGCGAAGGACATCCCCGCGCTGCCCATCAGACACATGACCGGGTCTCCCTTCGACAGCTTGCCGGCCTTCTGGGCGAGGGCCATGGCGGCCGGAATCGATGCCGACACAATGTTGCCGGTCTCCGGATAGACGTGGAAGATCTTCTCGGCGAACCCGTGCTGCTGGCCGATGCGGGTCCAGGCCGGCGTCGACGAGGAGTGCGTGAACACGGCGCGCGCCTGGGCCACGGCCGCTCCGGCATTCCGGATCAGCGCCGGCATTTCCTCGGCGAGGTGGTCGTGCAACTCCGTTCCGCGTGCGGTGAACCGCCCTTCGCCCAGCGCTGCGACCACCTCGTCCACTTGGTAATAGCCCTCGTAGCCGGCCATCGGGATCATGCAGAGATCGGCCAACTCGGGCCGGGAGTGAAACGTGATGGAGAAGTTATCCGGGCGGTCAGGCAGCAGCAGGGTGGCCGTGGCCGCCTCGCCGATGGTGTAGGTGGGTAGGAGATAGTTCAGCTCGTCGAGCTTGCGGACTCGGAAGTTCTCGGGAAAGCCCGCCACGCCTTCGGTCGCATTGAATTCCGCGTTGACGACCAGTGCGTTTCGGCAACTGCCTGCCTTGAAGAGGCTGTCGACGACGGAGAGCGCCCGGGTCCAGCTCATGCAGGCATCGATGATGTCGAAGCACTGTGCCTTGCCCATGCCCAGCGTCTTGGCGACCATGTACGAGTTTCCCGGCTCGCGGAATCCGCCGCCGATGCCCACGTAGACGAGCAGTTCGATGTCCCCGGGCCGGAATCCCGAGCGCTCGAGCGTGTCTTGCACCGTGAGCGCCAGATGGTCGATCGGCCGCTCGCCCGGAGCCCTCCAGTTCCGGTTGACCAGGCCGCTGCGATCGAGCAGCGTTCTCACCAGCCTGAGCATCTTGTCCGGGTCGCCTTCGAAGTGGGTGGAGTAGTGGCGCAGAAGGTCGATTACGTCTTCGTTGCTGACCCGCCGTTTCGGAAAGCTGGCGGCGATGGATTCGATGATCATGGGAGTCAAAAGGGTTAGGCAGCGCCGCCTTGCACGCGCACCTCGGGTTCATTTCGGGGAGTAGTTTGCCGGGGCACCAGCATGGGCAGCGCCGCGCCTGGAGGAATTCGCAAGGCGGCCTCGGCTATCGATGTTAGGTGACTGCAGTGAGCGAGCGTTAAGTAATAAGCGCTCTTTGCGCGAACTGTCGTACCTTCGTCGCAGCAACGCCACTTCCGCGCAACTCTGGTCGACGCGGCGTGGCATGCGGCTGGCCGATCCGGGCTAAGACTCGACTGGAATTGCCCAAGCAGACGGAAGCGGCGGGCGCCAGCGACAAGTCGCGCGACAGGACCGCAGGAGTGTCCGCGGGTGAAGTGCTGCGATCAAAGGGCTGCTTCACGGCCGCAGCCAACGTTCGTAGATGTTCGCGCTGTGTGTAGGAAGCGGGCATAGCCGATCTCCGCAACCGACTTCGTGAGTTCCGTGTTGGCCCAGGCAAACAGGTTCCCAAGCGGTTGGCCTTCGAAGGGCCAGCGCACCTCGGTAGTGGCTGCCGATTCGGTGTCCGTCGCGCGCGAGAGACGATCCGACCACCGTGCATGCAAGCCGGAGATCCATCTCCTGAGCGCATCCGCGTCCGCAGGCCACGTCACGGCCTCGCGCGAAGGGGTGCCCGGGAGTGCTCAAGCAGGCCTCCGAGCAAGGCCGGGGTCGGGCGTGATGAGTGAAACGACGGTCCGAAAGTCTTGAACCGCGGCAGCGCTGAGTGCCACGAGTCCGCAACCGAAGTACTTCAGAATGACCACACCGGGGAACGAAGCGGGGAACAAAGCTCGTTCCCCGACTTGGCCAAACGGTGCATTCATGAGGCCTGCAGACGATCTTCAATTGACGCCAGCCCACCACCACACCGTCCAAGGGCGTTCAGTGAGATCCACTGAACGCCCTTTTTCATTCTTGCAGTGCGAACTCGAGGGACCAAGGCGCCGTGCGGCTGCGCACCAGCTTGCACTTAAGATGCGCCCGCCATGCTGGTGCTCGACGATTACCTGGCTCCCGAAGTCTTCCTGCGGATGCGGGCGGCCATCGAGTCGGAGGGCTTTCCGTGGCACAAGACCGCGATCCTGTGGCCGCCGCCGATCGGTCTCGAGGAGACGTACAACGTCCAGTTCGTGCACGGCTTCTACCAGCGCAAGCCTGGCTTTCGGCATGCATCGGACCAGATGCCGGTGGTCTGGCCGCTGATCGAGCGGCTGGATCCCGCGATCCTGCTCAAGGCCAAGGTCAATCGCACCCTGCGCCGCGAGCGACAGGTCGTCTATGGCCTGCATGTCGATACGCGCCGCCCGGGCGCGACGACGGGAATCCTCTACCTGAACAGCAACAACGGCTACACGGCCTTCGAGGACGGATCCCGCGTGGACAGCGTCGCCAACCGGCTCGTCCTGTTCGATGCCACGCGGCGCCATTCCGGCGCGTGCTGCACCGACGCGCCGCAGCGCCTGGTGCTGAACGTCAACTTCATCGCCAAGGCGGCGCAGCCCGATCCGATCAGCGCGTGAGCAGTTCGTCGCCTATCACCAGCGCGTCCAGCGGGGTCAGCGAGAACAGTTCCCGCGCATGGGCCGGCGCCGCGGCCAGCGGCCGCCCTGCGACATTGAGGCTGGTGTTGACCAGCACCGGGCAGCCCGTGAGCTCGTAAAAGCGCTCCAGCAGCGGCCGCAGCGGTGAATTCCGTCCCACCAGCTGCACCCGGCAGGAACCGTCCACATGCGCAATGGCTGGGAACCGGCGGCTGCGCACCCGGCACGCGTACAGCATGAAGGCATCGGCGGGACCTTCGAAGTGCTCGTTGAAATGCTCCTCGAGCACCGCCGCGCCGAACGGGCGGTACGGTTCGCGCTGCTTCACCCGATTGAGTGCCGCCTTGCCGTCCGGCCGGCGCGCATCCAGCAGGATCGAACGGTGCCCCAGCGCCCGGGGCCCCACTTCGCCGGCCCCCTGGTACCAGCCCAGCGTGCGCCCCTGCGCGAGCAGTTCGGCGGCGGCCGCCACCGTCTGCGCCGTTGGCGCGGGAACCGCCACATCCGATTGGGAGTAGGGAAAGCCGGTCAATGCCAGCGGCGGCAGCCCGTGGCGGCGCCGCAGCCATTCCAGCGCGCCCAGCGCCAGCCCCTCGTCCGACGCATGGGGCGGAATCACCAGCCCCGGGTAATGCGACTTGAGCACCGAGTTCCACACCACGTTCTGAGCCACGCCGCCTGAATAGGAGACCCGGTCGTCGGGCTGCGCGAACTGCCCGAAGAACTCGACCAGCATGTCGCCCGTGGCCGCATGCACCGTCGCCGCCCAATCCAGCAGCCGCAGTTGCGCCACCAGCTTGTCGCCCAGGTGCGCCTGCCAGTGCGCGGGCGACCAGGCATCGCGCAAGCGGGCCATGCCGAAGGCCCGGACCTTCTCGCGATAGGCCGTGTCGATGCGCCCGAACGACTGCAGGCCCATCACCTTGCCGGCGATGTCGTTGAAGTGGCCGTATTGCACGCCCAGCAGCTTGCCGGCCTCGCGCATGCCCCAGCCGATGGAGCCGCGGCGCACGTCGCCGATGGCGACCAGTTCATCCTTGCGATAGACGCTCCAGGCCCTGCCATCGCCGACGCCATCGACCACGATCGCCAGGTCGGGGGTGCGCGGCTCCAGCATCCAGCTGCTGAGCGCGTGGGCGTAGTGGTGGCTGACCAGGCTGGCGCGGCGCACGCCCAGGTACTCGCAGACGGCAGGCGCCAGCGGCTCGGCAAGGGACTGGCCCGCGCCCAGGCGGACGTACACCTCGGGCGGCACGTGACGACGCACTGCGGCCGGCAATGCGCCGGGGTCGAAGCTGAAGACGCAGTCATCGGCCTCGCGAGCGTCCATGCCCCAGAGGTCCTGCGCTTCGCGCGCCCAGTCGGCCAGCTCGCGGAAGTGGAAGCGCTTCTCCTGCCGGGTGCGCTCGAGCTTGATGTAGTGCACCCGCTCGCCGTCGAAGTACGCCAGGTTGGCGTCGTGGTGGGGGATGGCAACGGCCAGCAGTTTCATCGGGCGATCCGGAGCTCGAGCGTGCGGCGGATTGTGCCGGCGCTCGTTGGCCGCGCGGCGCCGCACACGCAAGGGCTTTCGACCGACCTGTTGGTAACTTGTGGAAATGTTGTGGAGCCGACTTTTTTTGCCAAAAGTCACGCGGTGCGGGGGTTGCGCTATATCAAGACGGCTCATCGACCCGTATATTCGTACCTTCGTGTAACGAGCTGTGACCGTCCGATACGGATGGCGGCCCCCCAGATTCCAGCCGGGTCATGCGCCCGGCCCCTGCCGAGTGCCCACCATGAGAGCCATCCGAACCCGTATCGCCCATCGGCTGCGCGAGGCCTTCCGGCTGGAACCGCTGGAGCCGCGGGTCCTGCTGTCGGCCGATCCGGTGCTTGGTGCGGCCAGCGTGGCCCTGCTGCCCCAGCGCGACGACGACCAGGTCTCGGTCGAAGCCTATGACAGCGCCGCCCGGACGCTGGCGCAGCAGTCCACCGAGGCATCCGCGACGGTGGTGGCGCAGATCCTGAGGCAGGCTTCGCATTCGCGCGGGATGGTCGAGTTCTCGGTCGACGCCGCCGCCTTCGATCTGGCGAACGTCGAAGAGCGCCTGGGCTTCATGGAAGGCGCACTGACCGTGCAACCGGGCCAGACCATGGGCGGCAGCGGCACGGTGGCGATGGATGTCTTCAACGACGGCATCGTGTCCCCCGGCTACTCGCCGGGGTCGCAGACCATCAGCGGCGACTACACGCAGACCGGCACGCTGCTGATCGAGATCGGCGGCACGGTGGCCGGCACCGGCTACGACCAGCTCAACGTGGAGGGCGTGGCCACGCTGGACGGCACGCTGGAGCTGGCGTTGTGGGGCGGCTTCACGCCGATCGCCGGCCAGACCTTCGACATCCTCCATTTCGACTCGGCGCTGGGCGCCTTCGACATCGGCACCGGCTTCATCCAGGAAAGCGCCGGCATCTGGTTCGAGATCGGCGAGCTGGGCACCGGCCTGCGCCTGACCGCCCACGCCATCGACCCTACGCTGAGCTACCTGCTCGGGCTGCTGCCCGACAGCGCCACCGCCCAGGTCGGCCAGTGGCTGAACCACGAGTACTTCTCCGACATCGATCCGATCAGCTTCACCGGCTCGATCACGGTCGGCTCCAACCTGTTCCTGGACGGCACCTTCAACTTCGGCTTCGACGCCGACGAGACGGTGACCGACCCCAACAGCGGCAGCGCACTCGAGGTCGATTTCTGGAAGCTGGGCATCACCGACGGCACCGGCCGGCTGGGGCTGGATGCCTCCGATCCGGGCGGCCTGGGTTTCGTGCTCAGCGATGTCGATCTGTCCCTGCTGTACGTCGATCCCACCAGCACCAGCGTCGGCTACGGCTGGCTGATGGCGGAAGGCTCGGTCGGCAACGCATCCGCCGTGCTCGGGAGCGGCCTGACGCTGTCCACCGGCGCGGTCCCGCTGGCCTTCGAGCTGAGCCTGGCCACGGGCGAAGTCAGCGCTGGCGTGGCCGCCGACAAGGTGCTGGACCTGTCGGGCAACCCCATCGACGTCGCCGGCACCACCTTCGACAGCGACGGCAGCCGCGGCGAATTCCTGCTGCTGTCCGGCAGCCTGAGCGGCAGCCTGGGCGGCGACGTCAGCCTCTCCGGCGACTTCGGCATTTCGGTCGATGGCGCCGCGGTGATGCTGGCCGGCAGCAACATCAACGCAGCCCTGTCGGGCGGCGGTATCTCGGTCAGCCTGACCGGCGGCCAGTTCGGCGCGGTGCGTACCGCGGCGGGGCTGGCGGTGGAGGCCAGCGGCGGGGCCAGTTTCGATGCGGGCACCAGCGGCCTGGGCCTGCAAGCCGACCTGGTGCGCGTGGCCTACAACAGCTTCGGCACCGCGTACACCGGCGAGGAACTGCTGTTCGCCGGCGACTACGGCTACGTGTTCGGCGACGTGCCGGCCGGCCCGAACTTCCTGGCAGTCACGGCCCTGGGCCTGCAAGCCGACCTGGGCGAGGGCGTCAGCCTGGCAGGCGACTTCGCCTTCGCGCGCAGTGGCACCACGATGACCGTCATCGGCCAGCAGGTCGATGCGTCCGTGAGCGCCGGCGATTTCGAGCTGGGCGTCGATGACGGCAGCGTCGCCCTGCAGCTCGACCAGGCCGACGGCTACGTGCTGGAAGCCGAGGGCGGCCTGGCCGCCCGCCTGGGCGAGCACGTAATCCTGGCCGCGTCCAGCGTGGCCCTGAGGATCAACAACCGCTCCAGCGACCAGTCTGGCGCCACGATCACCGCCGGTTCCCTCAGCCACACTTTCGGCGGCGGCATGACTGCCGGCGCGCGCGACCTCACGCTCGGCGGCGCCGAGATCGTGATCGGCGACTTCGTGCGCGCCAGCGGCAGCCTGGCGGTGCGCTGGGGTGGGCCCAACGTCACTCTGGACCTCGCCAACGGCGGCACCGTCGCAGCGCAGCAGTTGCTGATCGGCGGCACCGGCCTGGGCGCCCGCGTGGGCCTGAACACCGGCAGCGCCGACGACTTCATCGGCTTCGAAGCCAGCAACGTGTCGCTGGCGCTCGGCCTGTTCAGCGATGCCGGCAACGACGCGCGCGGCTGGCAGGCGCTGAAGGTGGCTACCGGCACCGTCGCCTTCGAGGGCATCGAAGGCCTCACGCTGTCGGCCGACCAGTTGTCCATCGTCGGCAACTTTGCCAGCAACCCGCTGGACGGCGTGATCGATTTCGCGTCCACCGAAGTGGAGGTGGCCACCGGCGGCGACCCGATCACGCTGGACATGGACGGCGCCCGCGGTGAGCTGCTGCAGGCTTCCGGCACGGTCGATGTCGATGCCTTCGGCTTCTTCCAGGTGTCGGGCGGCTTCGCATTCGAGCGCGGCACCTCGGCCCTGACACTGGCCGACGGCGAAGTGGTGGACGTCGAGCTGTTCACGATAGGTGCGGCCAACGCCGATGCCTTCGTCGGTGTGGGCGGCCAGGACACCGACCGTGTCGGCCTCTCGCTCGACGACGTGGATTTCGCGCTGGCGCTGGCCAGCGAGCAGGCCGACCCGGCTGCCGCCGGCACCACGCCGCGCCACTGGACCACGCTGTCGGCCCAGGCCGGCGCGATCGAGGTGGTCGGCATCGACGGCCTGGAACTCGCGGCCAACGACCTGTCCGTGGTGGTCAACAGCGCCAGCACGGGTGCGCAGGTGGTGGACTACGCCGCCCAGTCGCTCGACGTGCTGGTGGCGCCCGGAACCACCGTCACCTTCGACATGGACGGCCAGCGCGGCGAGCTGCTGGAAGCCAGCGGCAACCTCACGATCGATGCCTACGGCTTCTTCCAGGTGGAAGGCGGCTTTGCCATCACCCAATCGACCGAGAGCGTCACGCTGAGCGATGGCGACGAGGTCGACGTGGACCTGCTCACCATAGGCGCGTCCAACGTCGATGCCTTCGCCGGGGTCAACGGCGACAGCGCCGACCGGCTCGGCTTCGAGATGCAGGGCGCGGGCTTCGCGCTGGCGCTGATGCGCGAGCAGGTCGATGCGGCAGCCACCGCACGCAACTGGTCGGCCCTGCGGGCCTCCGCTTCGCAGATCGGCCTGGTCGGCATCCCCGGCATCACGCTGCAGGCCAGCAGTCTCGACGTGGTGATCAACCGCCCGGACGCGCCCGTCGGCGGCACGGTGGTGGACTTCTCCGCCTCGCCGCTGGACGTGCTCACCGGTCCCGGCCAGACGATGACGCTGGACATGGACGGCGCCCAGGGCGCGCTGCTGCGCGCCACCACCCACGCCACGCTGGGCGTGATGGGCTTCTTCCAGGTCGAGGGCGACTTTGCATTCGAGCGCAAGACGGCGCAGGTCACGCTGGCCGACAACCCCGACACGGCGGGGGTGGACGAATCGGCCGATCCGGTCGACGTGGATCTGCTGACGCTGGGCGCCAGCGGCGTGAACGCCTTCGCCGGCGTCGGCGGCGGCACCGACGACGCGCTCGGCCTGCAGCTCGGCGGGGCCGAGTTCGGCTTGGCCCTGGTCAGCGACCAGGCCGATCCCACCCGCAAGTGGACGGCGCTGCAAGCCGGCGCCGCCTCGGTCGGCTTCGTCGGCGTCGAGGGCCTGACCATCGGTGGGTCCGACTTGCTGGTGCAGGTGAACGGCGCCGCCAGCGATGGCAGCGTGATCGACTTCGCTGCCGCCGAACTGGAGATTCCCACCGGCACCTCGTCCTCGCTCACGCTGGACATGGACGGCAGCCAGGGCGAGCTGCTGCGCGCTTCGGGCCAGTTGACGCTGGACGTGTTCGGCTTCTTCCAGGCCGAGGGCGGTTTCGCGGTCGAGAAGAAGTCGGCCGACGTCACGCTGTCGGATGACAGCGTGGCCGAGGTGGACCTGCTCACCATCGGCGCCTCCGGACTGGATGCCTTCGCCGGCATCCACGGCGGCACCGACGACGCGTTGGGCCTGGCGCTCACCGACGTGGAGTTCGCGCTGGCCCTGATGAGCGAGCGCAACGCGGGCGTGCCCACCGGCCGCAGCTGGACCAGCCTGAAGGCCGAGGCCGGCAGCGTGGCCTTCGTCGGCATCGAAGGCCTGCAGGTGGCCGCCACCGACCTGTACGTCGAGGTCAACCAGGGCAGCGACCCGCTCGGCCCGGTGGTCAACCACGCCGACACCGCGCTCACCGTGATCACCGGCCCGTCCGACTCGATGGACCTGGACATGGACGGCGACCGGGGCGCGCTGCTGCGCGCCGGCGGCACGCTGGACATCGACCTGTTCGGCTTCGTGCAGGCCGGCGGCGACTTCGCCTTCGAGAAGTCCAGCACCAGCGTGCAACTGGCCGACAACCCCGCCACCGCCGGCGTCGATGAATCGGCGGCGCCGGTCCAGGTGGACATGCTCACGCTGGGTGCGCAAGGCGCGAGCCTGTTCGCCGGCGTCAACGGCGGCACCGCCGACGCGCTGGGCCTGAGCCTGACCGACGTCGATTTCGCCCTGGCGATGCTGAGCGACCAGCAGCAGCCCACCCGCAAGTGGACCGGCCTGCGTGCCGATGTCGGCAGCGCCTCCTTCGCCGGGCTGACCGGCTTCACGCTGGCGGCCACCGACCTGCGGGTGCTGGTCAACCAGGCGGCCAGCGACGGCTCGGTGGTGGATTTCCAGGCGATGCCGCTGGACGTGAGCACCAGCCAGACCACCACGCTGGCTCTGGACATGGACGGCGACCAGGGCGCGCTGCTGCGGGCCACCGGCCACCTGGACATCGGCGTGTCCGGCTTCTTCACCGTGTCGGGCAACTTCGGCGTCGAGAAGCGCACGCAGGACGTCACCCTGTCCGACGGCACCCAGACCCGGGTCAACCTGCTGGGCATAGGCGGGGAGGGCGTCAGCGCGTTCGCCGGCGTCAATGGCGGCAGCGCCGACGCCATCGGCCTGAGCCTGGGCGAGGTGGATTTCGCCGTCGCCCTGATGAGCGACGTGGCCGTGCCCACCCGCAAGTTCACCAGCGTGCAGGCTTCGGCCGGGCTGGCGGCCTTCATCGGCGTCAATAACCTGACGGTGGAGGCGCGCGACTTCGGCGTCAACATCAATCGCGGCGTGCTGGTCCCGGCCGTAGCCGCCAGCGACGTCACGTCCAACACGAGCCTGCAGCTCACGCTGGACAGCGCCACCCGCTCCATCACCTTCGACAAGGGCGGCAGCCAGGCGACGGCCAACACCACGGCGACGTTGACCAATGTGCAGGTCATCGCCAACCTGAAAGCCGCGATCGGCTCGCTGGCGGGCGTGGGCGCGGCCAACGTCCAGATCACCGGCACGCGCCTGGCCGGCTACACCATCGAATTCGATGGCACCCTCGCCGGGACGGACCTTTCGGACATCACGGCGGCGGCCGGCACGGCCACCATCTCCGCCGGTGTCAGCACCACGCAGCCGGCCCAGGCCGGTGTCAACGAGCACAAGCAGATCACCATCGAGCGGCTGCGCGGCGACGTGCCGTCGGTCGAGGTGAGCGTGCAGCAGATCGTCGCGGCCGTGCTGGGCGCCAGCGAAATCAAATCGATCATCTTCAGCACGCCCTACAGCACCACGGGCACCTACCAGCTCTCGGTGGCGGGCCAGCCGGCGCAGGCGGTGCGCTTCCACCAGAACGACGTCGAGAACAACAAGAGCGCGATCCGCGCCGCGCTGAACACGCTGTACGGCGTCGGTTCGGGCATCACCGTCGCCTTCGACCAGAACCATGTCGGCGGCCACCGCTACGACATCACCTTCAGCGGCGCCCTCGCCAAGCAGAACGTCCCCGAGTTCACCATCACGGAGAACCTGTCGGGCGACATCACCCAGGCCATCCGGCGCGAAGGCGCCGCGCCCACCGGCGAGACCCAGCGCGTCACCATCGCGGCGGACGCCGAGGCCAGCGGTACGTTCCGCCTGAGCCTGCGCTTCCTGAACCAGACCTACACCAGCGCCTCCATCGCGCTGGGCGCCGACGCCGCCACCGTGCAGGCCGCGCTGCTGGCGGCCACGCGCGGGGACGGCCAGGCCCTGTCCACGCAAGGCGCCATCGCGGTGACCCGCAACGGCAACGCCTACGACTTCGCCTTCAGCGGCGGCTTCGCCACCGGCGGCGACATCGTGCCCGACCTGAAGGTCGAGCTGGGCCTGGCGCCGAGCGCGCCCAGTGGCAGCTTCACCCTCACGTACGACGGCCAGACCAGCACCGCCATCGCGTACAGCAGCGACACGGCCGTGATGGCCGGCAACATCCAGTCGGCGCTGCGTGCGATGTCCAACATCGGTGACGCCGACGTGGTGGTGGCCTACGACGCCGCCGCTTCCGACGCCGCGCACGAAAGCTATAGCGTCAGCTTCCAGGGCGCCCTGGCGGCGCAGGACATCGCCGACTTCACGGCCGTCTTCGGCGGCCTCTCCAACGCCAGCGTCACGCCCTACGAGGTGCAGGCCGGAAGTGCAGCGACCGGCGAAGAGCAGCAGGTCACCATCACCACCACCGCCCGCGACGCCGGCTACACGCTGTCGCTGGTGCACGGCGGCACGACCTACACCACGGGCCCGATCTCCATCACCGGCACGCTGGCCGATGCGCAAGCGGCGCTGGACGATGCCTTCGCCGGCCTGGCCGGCGCCGAAGTCGAAGTGGTTTCGTTCACGGGCAAGGGCCTGGCCCTGCGCTTCGGCGGCAGCCTGGCCGGCCAGGACGTGGCGGACCTGACGGTCGGCAATCTCAGCGCCGACAGCGGCAGCGCCGATCTGGCCGTGCTGCAGGTCGGCGCAACCGAGCACATCGATGCCACCCCGGCGCAGACCGTGGTGGTGGACTTCAGCGATGGCGCCACCGAGCTGACCATCGCCACCGGCACCGACAGCAGCTTCACCTTCGACCTCGACGGCAGTCGCGGCCAACTGCTGGAAGCCTTCGGCACGCTGGAGATCGACGCCTTCGGCTTCGTCCAGGTCGAAGCCGACTTCGCGGTGACCAAGGACACGCGCACCGTCACGCTCAGCGACAGCAGCACGGTCACGGTGGATGCGCTGACCATGGGCGCCAGCGACGTCGATATCTTTGCCGGCGTGGGCGGTGGCTCCGACGACGCGATCGGCTTCGAGATCACCGGTGGCCAGTTCGCGCTGGCGCTGCTGACCGACCAGGCCAACCCGGCCCGCAAGTGGACGGCGCTGAAGGCGGAAGTCGGCAGCGCCGGCCTGGTGGGCTTCGACTTCCTGACGCTCAACGCCACCGGCATCACGGTGGAGATGAGCCGGGCCAGCGTGCTGGGTGGTCCGGTGGTGGACTTCGCTGCCTCGGCCACGCCGTTCAACGTCGCCGTCGGCCCCGATGCCGAAGTCACGCTCGACTTCGCCGGCAGCCGCGGTGCGCTCACCGGCGTTTCCGTGGGCCGCGCCACGCTGGCGATTTCGGACTACGTCTACGCCAGCGGCAGCTTCTATTTCGAGCAGGGCTCGGGCGACACGGTCGATGTGGTGACGGGCGTGCCGGCCACCGGCGCCAGCACGCAGGCGCTGCGCACCCGGCTCGACGGCATCGAAGGCATCTCGGAAGACTACTCGCGCATCGAAGACCTGGCGGTCGACACGATGCTGCTCAGTGCGACCGACGTGGATATCTTCGTCGGCCTCGGCCCGTACTTCATCGACGCCGATGGCGACAGCCTGTTCGACGCCGGCGAATCGCTCAACGCCGACCGTGTCGGCGTCACGCTGGACGACATCGACTTCGGCATCGCCATGCTGCGGTCGACCGCGGCCGCCGACCCGACCCGGCTGATCCCCAACTTCACCGCGCTCAAGCTCGACTGGCAGGGCGTGGACTTCGACTGGGATTTCCTCAGCTTCGCCTCCGACAACATCTCCGTCTATGCCAACCTGGGCGGCGCGTGGACGGGCGTCACCGGGGTGGCCAAGCCCTACATCGACTTCAGTGAAGACACCCTGGAGATTCCCACGGCGGGCGGCGGTGACCCGATCGTCATCGACTTCGACCGCCAGGTGGTGGGCTTCTCGCTGACCAACGCCAGCCTGGACATCGCCGACTTCTTCCACGTCTCGGGCAGTTTCGCGTTCGAGAAGTCGGCCGGCCTCGCGATGGACATCAACACCGGGCTGTCCAGCACCAACATCGCCCATGCCAGCCTGATCAGCCAGTTGCGGCCCAGCGGCTACCTGTCCGCCGACGGCTCGCGGCTCGAAGGCCTGCCGATGGACGTGGTCACCATAGGCGCGGCCGGCGTGAACATCGTCATCGGCGAGGCCGACGATCCGCTGTTCGAGATCGACGACATCGACCTGGGCCTGGCCCTGTTCCGCGCCAGTCCCACGCTGGGCGCCACCGCCAGCACGATTCCGCGCATGTACGCCATGAAGGGCCACTGGGCCACGCCGCTGGACGTGGACTGGGGCTTCATGCAGCTCAAGGTCGAGGACCTGGACGTCAGCCTCAACCGCGGCGGCGTGTGGCAGGGCCTGACGGTGGCGCCGACCATCGATTTCGGCGAGGACGGCTTCGCGGTATCCACCGGCGCCAGCACCGGCGCCGATCCCGACGCCGTCACCGAAGTCCTGCTGGACTTCCGCCACGCCACCATCGGGGTGTCGGTCGGCCATGCGCTGATCGAGATCGACGACTTCATCCACATCGAAGGCGGCTTCGCCGTCGAGAAGATCGACGCGATCGAACTCGACATCCAGACCGGTTTTGCCGCCACCCCGAGCGTCGCGTCCACCGCGGCGCTGGCCGGCCTGCCCGGCCTGAACCCGCTCGATCACTCGGTGATCAACGACTACCGCATGAACGCGGTAACCATCGGCCTGTCCGACGTCGACGTGTTCATCGGCTCCGGCCCTTACTTCATCGAAGGCAGCGACGAGCGCGACGAAGACGCCGTCGGCCTGGTGATCGAGAACCTCGATCTCGGCCTGGCGCTGTTCGACGATCCGGCCGCCAAGGTGCCGCGCCTGTGGGCGCTGTCGGCCAGCACCGACCTGGTGGCTTTCGTCGGCCTGGACTTCCTGACGCTGCAAGGCAGCGGTGTCCAGGTCCACGCCAACCAGGGCCGTGCCTGGGGCGCGGCGGCCACGGTCAACCCGTACGTCGATTTCGTGTCCAGCTTCGGCGACGACGGCATGGCCATCGCCACCGGCGGCGATGCGGTCTCGCTGGTCTTCACCAGCCGACTGATCGGCGCTTCGGTGGCGCAGGCCACCATCCAGATCGACCAGTTCGTCTACGTCAGCGGGTCCTTCGCCTTCGAGAAGGGCGCGCGGCACCGCGTCTCGGTGGACACGGGACTGACGACGACGCAGGCGGCGCTGCTGGCGCCGCAACTGGTGCCGTTCGGCGCCACGGTGGAGAACGGCGGCGCCACCATCGCCAACCTGGAGGTCGAGGCGTTCACCATCGGCATGACCGGCGTCGACGTGTTCGTCGGCTACGGTGAGCCCGACTTCGAGTCCGCCACCCCGATCGAAGACCAGGCCGAGCTGTTCGGCCTGGCGCTGGAGGACGTGGACCTGGGCCTGGCGGTCCTGACGCCCACGGCCAAGGCGCTGAACCTGCCGAAATTCACGGCGCTCAGCGCCACCGCCGGCACCTTCGCCGTGCTGGGCGGTGGCGACATCTTCCAGCTCGAAGGCCACGACATCGCGGTCAACGTCAACTGGAGCAGCGGCTGGAAGAACATCCCCAACGCGGGGCGGCCGTCCATCGACTTCGTCGAGAGCTTCGGCGCCGACGGCCTGGCCATCGCCACCGGCGGCGACGACATCGCATTGACCTTCGAGGAAGGCGTGATCGAGGCCAGCGTCACCAACGCGGTGCTGGCCGTCTCGCAGTTCGTCTATGTGAGCGGGAACTTCGCGTTCCGTCGCGGCGCTTCGACCGAACTGACGCTCAACGGCCCGCTGAACACGCAGCTGACCGGCGTGCGCACCGACAGCATCGAGTTCGGCGGCAGCGACCTGAGCGCCTTCGTCGGCGTCGGCGGCCCCTATCTGCTGGCTGACGGCGCGGATGCCGACACCGACCCCGATATCAACTCGAACGCCATCGGCCTGGTGATCGACGATTTCGACTTCGGCATGGCCATCTTCCGGGCGCTGCCGGGGCAGGGACTGCCGGCCGGCGCGAAGTTCACGGCGCTCAAGGCGCATGCCGACCAGGTCGGCTTCGTCGGCTTCGGCGACGTCATCGAGTTCTCGCTCGAGGACATCAGCGTCGGCATCAACGACAGCAGCGCCACCGGCTTCTCGGTGGACTTCACCGAAGGCGGCACCTCCACCGGCTACGAGATCGCCACCGGCGGCGACCCGGTCGTGCTGGATTTCGACAACTCGATGGTCGAGGCTTCGGTCGGCCACGCCACCGCCCGCATCAGCGGCATCGTCGCGCTGGAGGGTGGCTTCGCCTTCCAGCGGCGCTACCTGGACGAGGTGCACTACAACATCTTCGGCTTCGAGACCGGCACGGATGGCATTCCCGCCATGGCCGGCGAGGCGCTGGTGGTGGTGGCCCAGGACGTGTATGGCTTCGCCGGCATCAACGGGCCGTACCGCACCGACAGCAACGGCGATGGAACCATCGATGAACTGGATGCGGTGAACGAGGGCGCCGTCGGCCTGGCCATCGACAACCTCGATTTCGCGCTGGCCATGGTCACGCCGGCGGTGGCGCCCGGCGTGGAGCTCGGCGGCATCCGCTTCTTCACGCTGGAGGCCACGGCCGACTTCGCCGGCCTGGTGGGCACCGACCCCTTCGTCACGCTGGAAGCCAGCAACGTGGTGCTGGAGCTCAACGGCGGCATCGTGGCCGACTACCCGGTGCCGATCTTCGTGGACTGGAGCGAGAACCCGCTCAGCATCCCGATCGGCACCGAGGGCGCGAGCTACACCTTCGACCAGGACGCGGCCATGCTGCGCATCGGGCTGGAAGGCAAGATCGGCCTGTTCGACCTGTTCACGCTCGACATTCCGGCGTTCGATTTCACCTTCGAGATGCCCGAGCTGGACCTGGACATCCCGGACCTGCTGCCGCGGATCGACCTGCCTGGCCTGCCCAGCCTGCCCGACCTGGACCTGCCCGAGTTCGACATCTCCAGCTTCCTGCCGCGCCTGAGCCTGGAGATGCTGGGCGACCTGCCGGACATCGACGTCGATTTCCCCGGGCTGGACTTCATGAAGGGCGCGCTGGACTTCATCAGGAACCTGGACCTGTCGATCGGGCTGGACGCCAACTTCAACCTCACGCTGTTCGGCTCGCTGGAGCTGCCCGACCTGTCGCTCGAGCTGGGCGACTTCGTCTACCTGAACGGCGACTTCAAGATCAAGTTCGGCGAGACCTTCACCGGGACGATGTACACCGGCCTGCCGTCGGAGCTGGCCCTGGTGGAAAACCTGCTCGGTTCGGGCAACCAGATCCTCGATGCCGTCAAGAGCGTGGTGGGCGTGTCGGGCGACTACTCGCGCATCGAGAACATCCTGTTCAAGGGCATGACGTTCGGCGCCGCCGACGTCAACGTGTTCGTAGGCACCGGCGGGCCCGACTTCTCCCGCCCGCTGATCGAGCAGGACGACCTGGTCGGCTTCGGCATGGAAGACCTGGACATCGCACTGTCGGTGTTCCAGGCCCAGGGCGACTTGGCCGAGGCCATCAGCGCCGAGAAGTTCTTCTCGCTCAAGGCGCACGCCGACAGCCTGTCCACCTACGGCTTCGGCGACGTGCTCAAGCTGCGCGCCGAAGACATCACGATAGACCTCAACCACGGCGGCAAGGCCGCCGGCGGCCTGATGCGGGCCACCGCCGATTTTGCGGCCAGCTTCCCGGCGGAGGACGCGGGCGATCCGGTCGGCTTCGAAGTCGAGACCGGCGGCACGCCGGTGTTCCTGGACTTCACCGGCAACCAGATCATCGGCATCGACATCGGCCTGGCCGAGATCCAGGTATCGGAGTTCCTGCACCTGCGCGGCTCGCTCGCCTTCCGCAAGGGCGAGCAGTACGACGTGCTGGTCAATCCGGGCGGCCTCGGCCCGCTGATCGACAGCCTGGGCACGGGCGGCGTCGCCATCCCCAACCCGCTGCCGCTGCGCGTGGAAGCGCTCACGCTGGCGGGCGCCAATCTCACCGGATTCGCCGGTGTCGGCGGCCCCTACCGCTACGGCGATGATGCCGACGACGATGGCTTGCCCGACCTGATCAACGACGGCGCCATGGGCCTCGTGGTCGACGACGTCGATTTCGGCCTGGCGATC
>JAKFEA010000088.1:0-2820 GCA_036675905.1 Acidovorax sp.
TCGTCAGCGAGCACTCCTGGTCGAAGCGATCACGCATCCGTGCCGGATGCGGTTTCGACCCTCGCCCAGCGCGCCAGCCCTTCCAGGACCAGGCGCGGCGCGTGCCCGGCGTCGTGCAGATGCGGCAGCAACGCCGGCGCGCCACCGCCATGCAGCAACAGTCGTGGCGTTGCTTCGAGCAAGGCGCCGGCGTCGTGCCAACTGCGTTCGATCAATGCCAGTGCCGCACCTTCGCAACCGGATGCCAACGCCGCTTCGGTGTCGTCGGCGAATTCCGCATATGTACCGCCGGTGATGGGCAAGTGTTCCGCGCGTGCATGCAGAGCTTCGCGCATCAGTGCCGGCGACGGTGCGATTCGGCCACCGCGGTGGCGACCATCGGCATCCAGCAGGTCGATGGTGAGCGCGGTGCCGACGGCCACCACGAGCGCAGGTGTGCCGGGCGCATGCGCGCCGAGCAACGCCAGGAAACGATCGACGCCGAGCTTGCGCGGGTCGGCGTAGGCGATGCGCAGCCCCGCGAACGCGGGCTGCGTGCGCGCGATCGAGATGCGCTGGAAACGCTGCGTCAGCGCATCGAGCAGGCCGACCGTCAATGCAGGCGCGGCAACGCTGGCGAGGTAGGCGACGTTGCCCTGCGGCGGCAGAATCGCTGCGCAGCCCTGCGCAGGGTCCACGCCGCCATGTGCCGCTGCGAGCACGTCGCCGAACGTGCCGTCGACATGCAACGGTGCGCACTTCAGCCGGGTGTTGCCTAGATCGAACAACCAGTCGCCCATCACGCCTCCGCGCCCTCAGTATCGACGGCGCGCACGCTGACTTCACCGGAATGGAACGCGCACTCGCCGCCATCGTGCAGGCGCATGCGCAACGCGCCGTCGGTGCCGATGCCGAGGGCGGTGCCATGGCGCTCGCAATCGTGCAGCTGCACCGTCACCGTGCGCCCGGCGAGCGCATCGAGTGCGGCGTAGCGCGGCAGGAAGGGTGCCAGTCCGTCGCGATCGAAAGCGTCCAGCGCGGGCAGCAATCTTGCCAGCAGCGCCGCCGCGAGCGTGTTGCGCGACGGCGCCTGTCCACACAACGTGGCCAGGTCGATCCAGGGTTGTCCGATCTGCGTGGCGAGCGCCGTCGGCATCCGCACGTTCAAGCCCAGCCCGACCACCGCCCGCGCCGGGCCGCCCAGTTCGCCGCCGCCTTCGACCAGCAGCCCGCCGAGCTTGCGCAATCCGCCACGACCTTGCGCCCGATCTTGGACGCCATCTTCGACCACCAGGTCGTTCGGCCACTTCAGGCGCACGCCCGCAATGCCGAGGGCCTGCAATGCCTCGGCGGCGGCAATGCCGGCGACCAGGCTGAGCCCGCCCAGGCGTGCCAGCCCGCCGCTGAAGCTGCGGGTCAGCGACAAGTACAGGTGCGCAGCCAGCGGTGAGGCCCAGGCGCGGCCGCGACGGCCGCGACCCCCGGTCTGGCGCTCGGCCAGCAATGCCAGGCAGCCTGCTACGGGGGGCGGCCGTCGCAGCAGTTCACTGTTGGTCGAGTCCAAGCTCCAGGCGATTTCCAGATCTGCCAGCCCGGCGCGCGCCGTCGGCGGCAGTTGCGCCCGGATCGTCGCGGCATCGAGCAGTTCCAGCGGGTGGCGCAGGGAATACCCTCGGCCCGGGCGGGCATCGATTTCGACTCCTGCCGAGCGCAGGCCGTCGATCCGCTTCCAGACCGCGGCACGGGTCTGGCCAGCCGCCTCGGCAAGGACGTCACCCTTGGCGGGTCCAGCGGCCAGGCGCAGCAGCAGTTCGCGCTCGGCGGTGGCCCGATCGTCAAGATGAATGCGCGGCAGGGTCGGCATGCGGAGATTATGCGGGAGCCATGCGGGGCACCGAAAAGCTGTTGCGGCGCAGCATGCAACCAACTGCAGCTGTCACGCATCCACGCTATAGTCCGCTTCCGCCATCCCTCCCCGTCCGCGCTTGCCCGGACTCTGGATCGCCGCCATGTCCCGCATCGCTTTCTGCCTGGTCCTGATCTGCCTGTGCACCACTGCCAGCGCGCGCGAAATGCGCCAAGGTGCCGGCAGCGACGACGGCAGCTGCCCCGAGATTGCCGCGGCCGTGGCCGAGGCCGAGGGCAATGCTCCTGCCAACAAGCCGCGCGCTGCGGCACCGGCGGCGCGCAACAAGTCGACCAAGCCCAGCGGCACGCGCGGCGATACCCAACGGGTCCAAGCGCCGCGCTGGCACAGCTTCCTGCCGGGCATGTTTCGCTGAGCATGCTTCACTGAGCGTGCTTCGCTGAGCATGTCCGCTGGGCATGTTCGCTGAAGCATTGACGATTGCCCCGCTGCTGCACCGACCTTTGCGCACCCTGCTGACGCGCTTCCGGCGCATCCCACCCAGTATCGATCCCGGCCTGTGGCTGGCCACGCGCAGCCGCGTGCCGTGGGTCGGGGCACTGGATCATGCACGGGACGCCCGCCTGCAAGCCCTGGTCGCGCGTTTCCTGCACGACAAGACGATCACGCCAGCAGGCGGACTCGCGCTCGATGACACGCAGCGCGTACAACTGGCGGCGCTGTGCTGCCTGCCCTTGCTGGAGTTCGGCGCCGAGGGCCTGCGCGGCTGGTCGCAGCTGATCGTCTATCCCGATGCGTTCCGGGTGAACCGCAGCCACGTCGACGCCGCCGGCGTGTTGCACGAATGGGACGACGAGCTGATCGGCGAAGCCTGGGAAAGCGGCCCGGTGATCCTGTCCTGGGCCGACATCGAGGCCGACCTGCTCGCGCCACGCGAAGGCTTCTGCGTGGCCGTGCACGAAATCGCACATAAG
>JAKFEA010000089.1:0-1579 GCA_036675905.1 Acidovorax sp.
GCGATACCGCCTCGGCGCGGGCCAGGTGCAGTTCCGCCAGGATGCGCCTGGCCCGCTCGGCGAAGGCCAGCCCGGCCGGGGTGGCGCGCACCGCGTGGGTGCTGCGGCTGAACAGGCTGCTGCCCAGCGAGCGCTCCAGCGCGTCGATGCGTCGCGCCACCGCGGAGGGTGTCAGTGGGTGGCGCCTGGCGGCGGCGGAGAAGCTGCCGGTTTCCAGTACGTCGAGAAACAGGCTGAGCTGGTCGGTAAGGGCGTCGGGGTTCATCTGCGGCTCTGTTATGCATGGAGTGCATAGCGATTGTGCGCTGCTGTGCGTTTCCCTTCCAGCAACGGCTGGTTAGCATGCCCGGCATCGAAGCGGAGCCCGCCATGAACCCGATCGACTTTCTCCTGAACCTGCTCCTCGGCGTGTCGCTCGGCACGCTGGGTGGCCTGTTTGGCATCGGCGGCGGTCTGCTGGCGATTCCCGCCCTGGGTGTGCTGTTCGGCCTGGATCAGCAACTGGCCCAGGGCACGGCGCTGGTGATGGTGGTGCCGAATGTGCTGCTGGCGCTATGGCGCTATCACCAGCGCAACCGCATCGATCTGCGCCACGCGCTGGCCCTGGCCCTCAGCAGCTTCTTCTGCGCCTTGCTCGGTGCGCGCTGGGCGGTGACCCTGGATGCCGAGCGCATGCGCCTGGCGTTCGTCGCCTTCCTGGTCGCTTTGGCGTGCTACAACCTGTCGCGGGTCTACTGGCACCCGATCGCCGGCAGCAGCGAGCTGCGTCGGCCCTGGCCCTGGCTGGCGCTGCTGGGTAGCGGCGCGGGCTTGCTCGGTGGGCTGCTCGGGGTCGGTGGCGCGGTGCTGGCCACGCCGGTGTTGACCGGCCTGTTCGGCACCACCCAGGTGATGGCCCAGGGCTTGTCGTTGGCGCTGGCCGCACCGAGCACCGGGGTGACCCTGGCCACCTATGCGCTGCACGGGCATGTCGACTGGGCGTTGGCGCTGCCCCTGGCGCTCGGTGGGCTGCTCAGCATCAGTTGGGGGGTGCGGTTCGCCCATGCCCTGCCCGAGCGTCTGTTGCGCGCGCTGTTCGCCGGCTTCCTGCTGCTCTGCGCGCTGCTGCTCGGGCTTAGAGTCTGAAGCCTTCGGCGATGTGCTCGGCCAGGCACTCGGTGACCGGGGACTGGCTGGCGCTGTTGCGCAGCAGCACGATGCTGGCCGAAGGCATGGCCGGCAGGCCTTCGGCCTCGCCGAGGATGCGCAGGTCCGGGGTGATCAGGCTTTGCAACTGTGCGGTGACCGCCAGGCCGGCGCTGACCACTGCCATGATCGCCGACAGGCTAGGGCTGGTGTAGGCGATGCGGTACTCGCGCTCCATCGCGTCCAGCGCATTGCAGGCCCAGGAGCGGCAGAAGCACTGGGCATTGAACATCGCCAGCGGCAGCGGTTCCTGCTCGTGGGGGCAGAAGCCCTGAGCCTCGGCCCAGACGATGCGCTCCTGGCGCAGCAACTGGCCGATCTCGGTGCCCGGCTCGCGGGTGACGATGGTCAGGTCGAGGTCCTGGCGTTGCAGCAGCTGGAACGAGGGCTCGCA
>JAKFEA010000090.1:0-19150 GCA_036675905.1 Acidovorax sp.
CGTGTCGACGATGCTCTGCAACTGCGCTCGGACGCGATCCGGTCCGAAGTTCTCGCCGGTGGCGTGAACCTGTGGGTCGTAGTTGGTGAAGCCCTCGCCGTAGGTGACCTTGGCGACGCCCCAGGCGTCCGGCGGGCCGTCGTCGAAGATCGCGCGCAGGACGCTAGCAGCGGCCAGAACCCACCCGAGCGGAGTGAACCCAGTGCCGGTCTTGAAGAGAAGCGAAGGATCGATGATGCCGACCGCCCCTTGGACAATGCCGATCGGGTCCTTGGCTTTGATGGACGAGATCAGCCCAAGAGCAGGGAGGACACCGACCGTTCCACCCGAAGCCAGTGGCTGCCCGTTGCCATTCAGGAACGAGTTCAATTCCGCTGCACCAGCGGAACCGAACACCAGAGTGCCTCCCTGCCGGGTGGCATTGAGAGTGGCATTGGCGTAGCTGATCGTCGCGAGCGTGGCGTTGAGCTTGGCGAAGGCGTTGCCACTGCTGAATGCGTTGTACAGGTTGTAGAAGCTCAGAGCACCGGCCGCGGCCGTGCCGACAGCGGACAGGCTCGTGTTGTTGGGATCCAGCTGGGAGATCAGGCGCATGCCACCCGCGAGGATCGGCAACGGTTTGCCTTGTTCGATCGCACGGACAAAGGTGGCAACGTCCATGAGGACGTTCATTGACCGGCTCATTTGCAGGTTCGTTGAACCTGCGGCGAGTTGCTCGCTCTTTACGAGAGTGTTGTATGGGTCGTAGGTATTGCGGACTACGCCTTCAGCAGTTGCAACCGTTTCGACTCGGGTAACCCCGTATTCACTGTAGGAAAAATCAACTCGGCTACTGGAAATTAGTTTGCCAGTCCCATCGAAACGCTCCTCCAGATGGGATTGACTCGTCAAAATAGTAGTGATCATCCGAGAAGCAATGCTTCCTTCGTTATCAATAGCTAGAACAATTTTTGTTCCGTTTTGATCCGTAGTCGTGCTGAGCGACGAACCATCGTCGTAGTTGACGATGCGTTGGTCCTGGATGATGCCCCCTTCACCATTGACAACCAAAGTGGTCTGACTACCATCAGAATTTACGACCGTTGTCGTTCGTTCGATAAGCGTGCCACTCTCAGTCCTCCTTTCAGCTACAAGTGCCCCATCAGCAAACCGAGTAACTTCCTGAACTTCACCGCTACGATACCGTACGACAAACTGTTTCAGCCCTCCTCCTAGATCGATCTCATCCCAACTGACGACGTCACTCGGATCAGGAAACTTGTACGCGAGACGAGCCCGAACCTGCTCAAAGTTCACTCCTTCCGCGCCCATACTGTTCGCGAAATCCACTCGATACGTGTTCCAGTAGTTCTCGTTCTTTGAAAGAAGCGCCGCGCCATTTTCAGCCACGAATTTCTCCAAGAGATCTCCTTGGAGCCCTTCTTTCATGCCGCGTTGTTCCAGAAGATAAAGGCCGCGTTCGATAATCCCGAGTGCAAGTAAATCGCCGGTGCTGAACTCGCCAACAGCCCGCAACCGAGCCTTCATACTCGCGTACCAACCCATGACTTCAAGCTTCATCCGGCCTGTCGCGTACGCCTCAAACCGCTGCTCCATCGTGAGATTTGGAAAGGACTTTGAAGGGTCGGCAAGTCCGTCAAGCGCCTTGAATTCTTCGACTCGAAGGTAATGGTCTCCCTCATGTCCGAACAGGCCGGGAAAGCCCTTTCGACTTAGAGTTGCGAGACTTGCGCCCAAAAGGCTTGGGCTGGAGCCAGTGAGGAGCGAGCGCGCAAGTACGATTGTGTAGCTACCACTTCGCTGGACCTCTTCATCGGAATACGCAAACTGCGCCTCGGCACCCGCAGCTTCCAATTCGTTCACGCTTCCAAGCCGAAATCGAACAACCCCTGCTTCTGCCGACACTGCTTGGCCGAATATTTCTCTGACATAGGAATTCCCGTTTATCAGATCAACCAACCTCGTCAGAGCAAGTGGATTAACCTCCGGCGCGGCGCGAAGCGTAGAAAAAATGTCGTCTTCAATTGCGAGCATTTTCATCACTTACCTCGTTATATAAGTAGTTCCTACTCAGAACTATGTCGACTACACAACCGTTCGCAATGCTGATGCTTAGCTGTGGCGTCGTGCCTGAAAGTGGCTTGGCGTAGGGCCTCGCGAACGTAGCATCATGACGGCTCGATTGATCCGTCATGGGGTGAACTTTTTGTCGATTCCCGGGTTCAAGCGGGAGATCGAGGTAACCCTCTATGGCACGGCTATTCAGGCACGCCGAGCTCTTGTCAATCTCGATCCAGAGTGCGGAATACCATTTCTTCGATCCGGGTTGAGCGGAGTAGCGGTACTCACCTTTCCAGCCGCGTCGTGAGAACACCCCACCCGTAAGTTCGTCGGCAAAGGAAACGCGATTATTCGGAGAACCAATGAAGCGGCGCTCCATTGATTTCGCATGCAGCAGATGAAGAACAGCACGCCGATTCGCTAGAAGCGCCGGTTGCTGATAGATTTGGAGTGCGGCATCTAGGAGTCCCCTCGTCTCCTTATCGAGAACTCGAATGCTCGCGTCACGTGAGAAACCTTGCTTGCTCGTGACTCCAACCGCCGATTGAGGTTCAGCAGAAGGCACGGTCGTCACCTCTCGAGTTTGCTCGGCAAGGAGTTGCTGAGGGGAGACGCAAATCATAAGGAGCGCAAGAGCTCCTCCCACGAGAGAATTGCGAATCGTGTACTTCTTTCCCGGAGATTCTTGAAACATGGTTTCCTCGACGATTACTTGAGATAAGGGTAACGGCCCTCTCTATTTATCAAGTCTTAGGTTCTCCCCGGCCGCTTCTTAGCCGGAATTGCGCGCAAATCCGCATACGGCGTCAGCCTTGAATCCGCCGGTGATCCCAAACCCAATTTCCATCGCTTTCCGGTTCCTCGCCCACTGTTCGAACGCCTTCAGCAACCGCAGCCCATACCCACTCATCCGCTTCTCCCGCAGCACGACGAAGTGCATGACGCTCGCGGTCAACAGATCGCTGAAGATCTGTCGCTCCAGCACTGCCAGCAGGCCTCACGACTTGTTTACTGCCGCTCTCGGCAACGAAGCAGACGTAGCGCCCGGCACCTTTCTGGGAAGCCTCGCGCGGCGACCTGGCGACTCGCTCTTCCCTGTACTCGAGGCGCTTGAACCGCGTGATGGCATGCATTCGCTTGCCCAGTGCGACCAACGCCGGGATGTCTTCTACGGTGGCAAAGCGGATGGTCATGGCTCAGGCAGATTGCAGGCTTGTCTTCAGCAAGCAGATGCGTGCATGGCTGGTGGCGGGGCGTCGCTGGTCTCGGGGGAAATCGAGTGCAAACCCCTACCCCCCGATTTGTTGATGTAAATGACTTCATCGATGCGCAAGTTTCGCGGCAACGCGTGCGTAATGAAGAGCATCGTCACCTTCCCCTTGAGGCTGTTAATGGTCCGGGCGAAGTGCTCCGTCGTTTCGAGGTCCAGCGCGCTGGTGGCCTCATCGAAGATCAGCACCTTTGGTCGCTTGAGCAAGGCCCGCGCTATCGCCAGCCGTTGCTTCTGTCCGCCTGACAGGCCGGCACCGCGTTCTCCGATCGGCGTCTGGTACCCCCGCGGCAGGGCCTCGATCACGGCATGGATCTCCGCCAGCTTGCAGGCCTGCACGATCTGCTCGAAAGTGGCGTGCGCGCTGGCCATCAGCAGGTTGTCGTAGATGGTCCCGGAGAACAGCACCGTCTCCTGAGGCACCACGCCGAAGTTCGCGCGCAATTCGTTGGCGCTGAGCTGCCTCGTGTCGATCCCGTCGATGCGGATCTGACCTGCGTCCGGCCAATGAAAACCCTGCAGCAGCTTGGCCAGCGTGCTCTTGCCGCAGCCGCTGGGTCCCATCACCGCGACCGCCTTGCCAGGCTCGATGGAGAACGTCAGGTCCTGGTACAGCCATGGCCTGTCCTCGCCATAGCGGAACGCCAGCCCCTCGATTTCGATGCGGCCTTCGCCCTTGGTCTGACGTGAAGGCAGAAGGCTGTACGGCTCCGCCGGTGCGTTCATCAGGTCGCCCAGGCGCTCGACGGCCAGCCTGGCTTGCTGGAACTGCTGCCACAAGCCGACCAGCCGCATCACGGGCTGGCTGAGCTTGCCCGCGAACATCTGGAAGGCCACCAGCATGCCGATGGTGAATACACCACTTCCGTCAGCGGGCGGGTGCATGACGATCCACGCACCCACCACCAGGATCATCAGCGTCATCAACTGCTCCAGGGTGGACGCGATCACGTTGTAGGTGTTGCCTATCTGCTTGGTGCGAAAGCCAGATTGCAGGAACGTCGCCAGGTACCCTGCGTACCGGGCCTTGAGCTGCGGCTCGAATTGCAGGCTCTTGACGGTTTCGAAGCCGGCGATGTACTCGGTCAGGAAGGCCTGGTTTCGCGCCCCCAGCAGGAATTGTTCGTTCAGGCGCCGTTGGAACACCGGCGCGACCAGCGCGGACAGCACACCGATGACGGCCAGGATCGCCAGCGCGATCAAGGTCAGCGGCACCGAGTAGTACAGCATCACGCCCACGGCGATCAGCAGGAACGGGATATCCAGGATCAGGGTCACGGCCGCGGAACTGACAAACTCGCGGATGGTTTCCACGCCCTGCAGGCGCGCCGCCACGACGCCGGTCGGGCGATGCTGGAAATACCGGGGCGGCAGCTTGAACAGATGCTCGAACACCGTAGCCGCGAGCACCGCATCCACGCGGTTGCCGGTGTGCAGCACCAGGTACTGGCGTACCCAGGTCAGGATGGCCGTTGCAGCCATGAAGATCGCCATGCCGATCGAAATGGCGATGAGGGTGCTCTCGGTCTGGTGCACCACCACTTTGTCGATGATCGCTTGCGTGAACAGCGGCAGGCCCAACGCGAGGAGTTGCAGGACCAGGCTGGCCCCGAGCACGTCGCGCCAGACCTTGCGGTGCTTCAGCAACTCCGGTGCGAACCAGCCGAAGCCGAACCGGTTGGACACTGACTGCCGGTCGGGGTCGTCGGTAGTTCCAGGCTGTAGCTGCACAAGCAAAGCCTGGTTCCCATAACGGGTGGAGAATTCGTGCAGCGCTTGCGCGATGGGTTCATTGCTGCCGGCCGGAATCCACTGGAGGGCGGTGCCATCGCACTTGACCAACAGGCCGAGCGTCGGCTCGCCCTCGGCCGGCACCAGAAGCAGGAAGGCTGGGCCGGTCAGCTTCACCAACTGGTCTGCCGGCAGGTCCACCAGGCTCGCATGGAAGCCAAGGCTGCGTGCCGCGCTGATCAGCGTGCCGCCGGTATACGGCGGGGCGTACTGCTGCAGCAGCAAGGACGCGTCGAAGGGCTTGCCGTGAAGCGCGCAGCAGGAGCCCATGGCCCAGACCAGCTCTCTCGCTTGCATGTGCCTCCCCTGTTCACGCGTGGTGCGTGTCCCATCCTCTCGCGAGGACGAAACTCTACGGGGTAGCCGTTATCACTTACAAGAGCCAACGACTGGGGAAAGCCTCACTTGGGGTCACTGCCTCCCCAAGAAGAACTACGCGCCGGAGAACAGTTCGCGAATCACCCCCCGCAGCCAACCATGGCCCGCATCCGCCTCGAACCGCCGACTCCAATACAGCGACACCGCGAACTCACGCCCCGTCACCGGCGGCTCCACGATCGCGAACCCGCCCGCCTCCGCAAAGTTGCGTGCGATATTCAGCGGCATCATCACCGCCAGGTCGGTCGCCCGCACGATCGAAGGCAGTGCCATGAAGTGCTCGGCCGTCAGGCGCAGGCGGTCCTCCACCCGCAGCCGCTGCAGGATGCGCAGCGTGTCGGCGTGGGTGCGCACGTTGACGAACTCCAGCTCGCGCAGGGCCTGCAGCAGCGCGGCGCCGGTGCGGCGCTTGCGCGTGAAGGGGTGGCCCTCGCGCAGCAGCACGACATAGCGGTCGCGCAGCAGCTCCAGGCGCTGGGTGTCGCGCACCATGGGCAGGAAGCCGATGGCGAAGTCGATGCGGCCGCTGTCCAGCGCGTCGGCGATCTCGTCGCGCGGCAGCGGCTGGCTGCCCAGGCGCACGCCGGGCGCCCGCTCGCGCAGCGCCACCATCAGCTCCGGCAGGAAGCGGCCCTCGCCGATGTCGCTCAGGTGCAGGCGGAAGGTGCGTTGCGAGGTGGTGGGGTCGAAATCCGCCGAGTCGCCCAGGGCACTTTCCAGCATCGACAAGGCGCCGGCCACCGCGGGTGCCAGCCCGTCGGCCTTGGGCGTGGGCTTGACGCCGCCGGGCGCGCGCATGAAGAGCGGGTCGCGGATCAGCGCCCGCAGGCGGGTCAGGCCCTGGCTGGCGGCCGGCTGGGTGAGGCCCAGGCGCTCGGCCGCGCGGCTGACGCTGCGGGCCCGGTAGACGGCGTCGAACAGCCGCAGCAGGTTCAGGTCGACGTCCTTGAGATGCATGCGGCTTATGTCGCTTAGTCGGTTCATTGTATTGATGGATGTCAAACCGACGCCGACACTCGCGCTTCACCGCGGAGTACCTGCCCCTTGGAAGTCTCGTTCAGCAAGGAAATCGAACTGCTGCGCCTCGGGCGCGGCGAGGTGTTCCACGGCGAGGGCATCCTCGCCATCACCAAGGCGCTGCTGCAGTCCGGCGTGGCCTACATCGGCGGCTACCAGGGCGCGCCGGTGTCGCACCTGCTCGACGTGATGGTGCAGGCCCGGCCCTACCTGGATGAACTGGGCGTGCACGTGGAGGCCTGCTCCAACGAGGCCTCGGCCGCCGCCATGCTGGGCGCGTCCATCCACTACCCGCTGCGCGGCGCGGTGACCTGGAAGTCGATCGTCGGCACCAACGTGGCGTCGGACGCGCTGTCCAACCTGTCGTCGCCAGGGGTGAAAGGCGGCGCGCTGATCGTGGTGGGCGAGGACTACGGCGAAGGCGCCTCGGTGATCCAGGAGCGCACCCACGCCTACGCGCTCAAGTCCACGATGTGCCTGCTGGACCCGCGCCCGCAGCTGCCGCAGATGGTGAAGATGGTCGAGCACGGCTTCCGGCTGTCGGAAGCGTCGAACATGCCGGCCATCCTGGAACTGCGCATTCGCGCCTGCCACGTGCGCGGCAGCTTCGTGGCCGGCGACAACCTGCCGCCGCCGGTGTCCACGCGGCAATTGATGGAGAACCCGGCCGCCTTCGACTACATGCGGCTGGCCCACCCGCCGGTGACTTTCCGCCACGAGAAGCTCAAGTCGGAGGAGCGCATTCCGGCGGCACGGCGCTACATCGTGGAGAACGGGCTGAACGAGCTGATGGCCGGCAAGCGCGAGGACATCGGCATCGTCGTGCAGGGCGGGCTGTACAACGCGCTGGTCCGGTCGCTGCAGCAACTGGGCCTGGCCGATGCGTTCGGCGACAGTGAGATCCCGTTGCTGGTGCTGAACGTCACCTACCCGCTGGTGCCGGAGCAGGTCGCCGATTTCTGCGCCGGCAAGCAGGCGGTGCTGGTGGTGGAGGAAGGCCAGCCCGAGTACATCGAGCAGGAGATCGCGACCCACCTGCGCCGGCGGGACATCCAGACAAGGCTGCATGGGAAGGACTTGCTGCCGATGGGGGGCGAGCTGGGCGTGGAAGTGCTGGTACAGGGGCTGCTGGGTTTCATTCAATTCCCTCCCCTACCCGGGGAGGGTCAGGGAGGGAGTGCTCGGGGTGCCGGGGAAGCGCCCCCTCCCCAGCCCTCCCCCGGAGGGGGAGGGAGCCTGCAGGGGTCGAGGGACTGGCTGGCGTCCAACAGCAGGCGGCGGCAGGAAGCGGGAGCGATGCTGAGCAAACCCCTGCCAGCCCGCCCGCCGAGCTTCTGCATCGGCTGCCCCGAGCGCCCGGTGTTCTCCGCGCTGAAGCTCGCGCAGCAGCAGATGGGGCCGGTGCACGTGGCGGCCGACATCGGCTGCCACGCCTTCGGCACCTTCGAGCCCTTCTCGACGGGCCACTCGATCCTGGGTTACGGCATGAGCCTGGCCAGCCGCGCCGGCGTGTCGCCCATGATGCAAAAGCGCACCTTGGCGATCATGGGCGACGGCGGCTTCTGGCACAACGGCCTCCTCACCGGCGTGCAGAGCGCCCTGTTCAACGGCGACGATGCAGTGCTGCTGATCTTCAAGAACGGCTACACCTCGGCCACCGGCACGCAGGAGATCATTTCCACGCCGCAGGAAGACGCGAAGTTCGCCAGCGGCGACAAGGCACAGAGTCTGGCGCACACCAACCGCACGATCGAATCGACGCTGCAGGGCCTGGGCGTGAAGTGGATGCGCACCGTGCACACCTACCAGGTCGAGGAGATGCGGCGCACGATCATCGAGGCCTTCACCAGCGACTTCGACGGCCTGAAGGTGATCGTGGCCGAGGGCGAGTGCCAGCTGGAACGCCAGCGCCGCATCAAGCCCTGGATCGCCGGCCTGCTCAAGAAGGGCAAGCGCGTGGTGCGCGTCAAGTACGGCGTGGACGAGGACGTGTGCAACGGCGACCACGCCTGCATCCGCCTGTCGGGCTGCCCGACGCTGACGCTCAAGGACAACCCCGATCCGCTCAAGGTCGACCCGGTCGCCACCGTGATCGATGGCTGCGTCGGCTGCGGACTGTGCGGCGAAAACGCACATGCCGCCACGCTATGCCCCAGCTTCTACCGGGCCGAGGTGGTGCAGAACCCGAAATGGCACGAGCGACTGGTCCACTCGTTGCGCAGCGCGGTCGTGCGCGCCTTGCAGCCGGCATGACGATGAACGCTTCTCCGATCACCCTCCTCGTCTGCGCACTCGGCGGCGAAGGCGGCGGCGTGCTGACCGAATGGCTGGTCGACACCGCGCGTCGCGCCGGCTACCCGGCCCAGGCCACCTCCATCCCGGGTGTCGCGCAGCGCACCGGGGCGACCACTTATTACATCGAGGTATTCCCGGTGCCATCGGCCGAACTGGGCGGACGGCAGCCGGTGTTCGGCCTCAGCCCGGTGCCGGGGGCGCTGGACGCGCTGGTCTCCTCTGAGCTGCTGGAGACGGCGCGCCAGATCGGCGCCGGCATGGCATCTCCGGAACGCACCCGCGTCCTGACGTCGACGGCGCGGCTGCTGACCGTGCAGGAGCGCATGCAACTGGGCGACGGCCGCACCGATGCGGCCGACCTGCTCAAGCTGGTGCAGGCCTTCAGCCGCGAGAACCAGGTGTTCGACATGAACGCGGTGGCCAAGGAGTGCGGCACCGTGGTCAGCGCCGTGCTGCTGGGTGCCATCGCGGGCAGTGGCCTGTTCCCGTTCGAGCGGCGCTGCTACGAGGAGGCAGTCTGCGCAGGCGTGGCGCCGCAGCAGGCGAGCGGCATGGCGCAGGCCAGCCTGCGCGGTTTCGCGAAGGCCTTCGACATCGCCAGCCAGCGGCAGCTGCAGGCGGGGTACGTTGAACAGGTCATGGGTCAGCCTGTGCGGGTTTTTCTCCCTCCCCCGCTGGGGGAGGGCTGGGGTGGGGGCGTGCACGGCGCGGTTGCCGGACCGAGCGCCACGGCGGCCCCCCCTCCCAGCCTCCCCCCGGAGGGGAGAGGAGCAAAGCAGGTGGAGGCGGCGATCCAGGGCTTCCCCGAACCAGTCAAAGAAATGGCAGGGCTTGGCTACGCGCGCCTGCTCGAATACCAGGACCGCGGCTACGCCGACCTGTACACCGAGCGCCTGCGCCAGGTGCTGGCCGCCGAGCGCGAAGCCGATCCGGCGGGCGCGAACGGCTTCGCCATCACGCGCGAGATGGCGCGCTGGCTGGCGCTGTGGATGGCCTTCGACGACATCGTGCGGGTGGCCGACCTGAAAAGCCGCGCCAGCCGGGCGCAGCGCGTGCGCGGCGAAGTCAAGGCCGCCGAGGGCGAGGTGCTCAAGGTCTACGACCACTTCAAGCCCGGCGTGCCGGAGTTCGCCGCCCTGTTGCCGACGCCGTTGGCGCAGCGGCTGGTGGCCTGGGACCGCCGCCGCCTCGCTACTGGCCGCGAGCCCTTGGCGCTGCCGCTCAACGTCGGCACGCACACCGTCTTCGGCATGCTGGCGCTGCGCACGCTGGCTGCGCTCAAGGGCCTGCGCGTGCGCGGCAGCCGCTTCGCCCTGGAGCAACGGATGATCGGCCGCTGGCTGGATGGCGTGCTGCAAGGAACCCGCCGCGACTGGACGCTGGGCCACGAGATCGCCCTGTGCGGCCGCCTGATCAAGGGCTACGGCGCCACCAACGAGCGCGGCAAGGAGGCCTTGCTGCACGTGCTGGAGCACCTGGCGGTGCTGCCCGATGCACAGGCCGCCGCCCGCGCGATCGCCGAGGCGCGCGAGGCCGCGCTGGCCGACGATGCCGGCAAGGCGCTGGATGCGACCCTGGTGCGCCACGGCGCGCCGCCGCGCGAGATCAAGCCGCAGCCGATCCGCTTCGTGCGCAAGCCGACTGCGGCGCGCCGCTCGGCCTGAACGCCACGCGGACCGACAATCGCAGCATGAGCAAGGAGATCGTCTACACGCAGCACGTCGAGTTCGGCGACTGCGACCCGGCCCGCATCGTCTGGTTTCCCAACTTCTTCCGCTGGATCGATGCCGCCTCGCGCCACTTCTTCGTCGCCTGCGGCGTGCCGCCCTGGACCGAGACCGAGCAGAGCCTGGGCGTGATCGGCACGCCGCTGGTGGACACGCACGCGCGCTTCATCAAGACCGCCACCTACGGCGACACGCTGCAGATCCACACCCGGATCGCCGAGTGGCGCGGCAGGAGCTTCGTGCAGGCCTACCGGGTGCTGCGCGGCGACGAACTGCTGATGGAATGCGAAGAGGTTCGCATCTTCGCCGGCCGGCGCGAGGACGGCAGCATCTACGCCTTGCCGGCGCCGGAGAGCATCCGGCGCCTGTGCGAGTAGCCGCTAGCGCAGCCGCCCGCGCAGAAGCCATACGCGGCTGTGCGAGCCCTCGCGCAGCGCGCTGTTGACCACGGCGATTTCGCCCTCCGCGTTCACCGCCAGCTTGGGGACCAGCAGCCCTTGCGAGCTGCCGTTGAAGCCGCCCTTCGGATCGACGCTGTGCGGCACCAGCGTCATCGGCGCGAAATGCTCGCCGCCATCGAGCGACACGCTCAGCCCCAGCCCACGCGGACGCTGCCGCAGGTCATCCTGCAGTTCGGCCAGCACATACATCCTGCCCTTCGCATCCAGGCCAAGCGACGGGTAGCCGGCGCTGACATACGGCTGCGGCAATGCAGGGGTGACCGTGCGCGGCGTCTCGAAGCTGCGCCCGCCGTCCCGCGAGCGGGCGTGCAGGATGCGCTGGCGCTGGAACGGCGCGCCCTCGCTTTCTCCCCAGGCCAGGTGCACCAGGCCCTGGCCGTCCACGGCCAGCCGGGGCGCATCGGAGTAGGTGTCGTTGCGCTCGACCCGGATGGAGGCGGCAACGCCGGATTCGTCGGAGGCGCGCGCCACGTGGATGTCGGCGCGCGGGCCATCCCCCTGCGTCCAGGCGAGCAACAGCCCGCCGTCTTTCGCCAGCGCCAGCGACGGCGCCCGGGCCGGCCGTTCGCCCGGGCCACCCGCCGCCAGCCGCGGCTTGTCGAACGACCGCCCGCGATCGACCGAACGCGCCAGCCACAAGGGCCCCTCGTACTCGGTCCAGGCTGCGTACACGCGGCCTTGCGGCGCGGCCAGCAGGTCGTAGCTGCCGTTGTGCCAGATCTCCGGGGTGACGCGGCCCTTGCCGTCGCCGCCGCGGGAGGAGGACAGGTTCACAGGCGCGGCAAAGCGGCGGCCACCGTCCTGCGACCGCGCCAGCATCATCTCGCCGCCGTGCGAGCCGCCGGAGAAGATGATCTCCTGCCACAGCGCGTACACAAGCTGCGGCGCGTCCGGCGCGATCGCCAGCCGCGGCAGCCAGGAGAAGGCCTCCGGCTGTCCCGCCACCTCGGCAGGGTCGGCGGCGGCGCGACCGTCGGGGTTGCGTCGCTGCACCCGCACTGCCTTTCGCGCCTGGTCCACCCACGCGACCAGCGCAGTCCCGTCCGCCGCCAAGGCGACGGCCGGATCGTCGACGAAGTCGTAGCGCGATTCGTTCTGCTGCCAGGGGTCGCGCACGCCCTGGCCACGCGCCAGGTCCACGGGCGGACCCCACTTCATCCGCGGTTCCGCGTTCCGCGATGGCCGGGCCTTCGCAATGCATCCGATCGACGGCAGAAGGAAGAGCACGGCACGCCTGTGCATTGGCGTTGGATGCGCGTGCGCGCGTACCGTTCGGCTCAGCGGAAGCCTGCCGGCGTCGGCGGCCATGTAACCCCGCGTTCCAGCCCCTTGCACCCGCCCCATCCGCCGCCACCTGTGCAGCCATGCGCCGCACGGCGCGTCCGACCCGGAGCCCCCATGTTCAAACGCCTGACCTTGCTGTGGACCCTGGTGCGCGGCGACGCGCGCCAGCTCTGGTTCGCGCTGCGACACCCGGCTTCGCCGGGTTGGCTGAAGCTCGGCACGGCGCTGGTCGCGCTCTACCTGCTGTCGCCGATCGACCTGGTGCCCGACGCGATCCCGTTCATCGGCGTGGTCGACGACCTGGTGCTGGTGCCGCTGGCGATCCGATGGATGCTCAAGCGGCTGCCGCCCGAGCTGGCGCGTGACAGCGCCGCCCGCCGGGGCCGCTGATCAGAGCACCAGCAGCGCCCGGAAATCGTTGACGTTCGTGTGCGTCGGCCCGGTGACGACGAGGTCGCCGAGCGCACTGAAATAGCCGTAGGCGTCGTTGCGCTGCAGGTGCGCGTCGACTTTCATGCCGGTCGCTGCCGCCCGCGCCAGGGTGTCGGGCGCAACAAAGGCGCCGGCGTTGTCTTCCATGCCGTCGATGCCGTCGGTGTCGGCGGCCAGCGCCCACACGCCCGGCTGCCCCTGCAGCGCCTGCGCCAGGCCCAGGCAGAACTCGCCGGCCCGGCCACCCCGGCCGGGCGCTGAACCCTCCTGCGGCTGGCGCACCGTCACCGTCGTTTCCCCGCCCGAGAGGATCACGCAAGGCTTGGCGAACGGCTGGCCATGGCGAGCCACCGCACGCGCCAGCGCCGCATGCACCTTGCCGACCTCGCGCGACTCGCCCTCGATCTCGTCGCTGAGGACGTGGGCGGCCAGCCCGGCCGCGCGAGCAGCACCCGCAGCCGCTTCCAGCGACTGCCGAGGCGTTGCGATCAGGTGGACAGCGTGCCCGGCGAACACGGCATCGGCCGGCTTGGGCGTCTCCATCGCGCCCTGCTCCAGCAGGCTCATGATCGCGCCCGGCACCTGGATCCCGTAGCGCTGCAGGATGGCCACTGCGTCCGCGCACGACGTCGCATCGGGTACGGTGGGACCGCTGGCGATGGTGGACGGGTCGTCGCCCGGCACGTCGCTGATCGCGAGCGTGACCACGCGCGCCGGCGCGCAGGCAGCGGCCAGCCGCCCGCCCTTGATGCGCGAGAGGTGCTTGCGCACGCAGTTCATCTCGGCGATGTTGGCGCCACTGGCCAGCAGTTCGCGGTTGATGCGCTGCTTGTCCTGCAGCTCCAGGCCTTCGGCCGGCAGGGTCAGGAGCGCCGAGCCGCCGCCAGAGATCAGGCACAGCACCAGGTCGTCGGGCGTGAGGCCATGCGCCAGCGAGAGGATGCGCTGCGCCGCAGCCAGGCCCGCGGCGTCCGGCACCGGGTGTGCCGCCTCCACCACCTCGATGCGTTCAGGCAGCCCGGCCGGTCGCGGCGGCACGTGGCCATATCGGGTCACCACCAGGCCGGACAACGGCGCATCGGCCGGCCACAGTGCTTCCACGGCCTGCGCCATCGCACCGCCCGCCTTGCCGGCGCCCAGCACCACGGTGCGGCCTTTCGGAGGTGCCGGCAGGAAGGGCGCGGTGTTGTGCAGCGGCAGCGCGCGGTGCACGGCCGCGCGGTACAGGTGCTCGAGGAACGCGCGCGGCTCGCGCCGCGGATCGGGGGGTGGGGCCGGGTGCTGCACAGCGGACGATTGTGCCGCGTCAGTCGGTTTTCGCGCCTTGTTCGAACCAGCGGCCGAGCAGGTCGCGCTCGGCGTCGGTCATGCCGGTCGAGTTGTTCAGGGGCATCAGCCGGGCCACCACCGCCTGCTGGTAAACCGACGCGGCATGCTGCTTCAGCGCTTCGGGGCTGTCCAGCCGCACGCTCTTCATCTGCACCTGCTCGCCGTGGCAGAGGTAGCAGCGCTGCGCCAGCACGGTCTTCACCTGCGCGTAGCCGACCTTCTGCGGCAATGCAGGGGCAGCTGCTGCGTCCCTGGCCGCAGGCGCCATCCACGCCACAGTGACGGCGATGACGACGATGCCCGCCAGTGCATAGGGAAGCGGATGGCGGTTGCGTCCGAGCTTCCAGCCGTGCCGCAGCACGAAGAACTGGCGGATCGCGGCGCCGGCAAACATCAGGAGCACCAGCACCACCCAGTTGCGCGGGTGGCTCCAGAGGAAGCTGTAGTGGTTGGACAGCATGGCCAGCAGCACCGGCAGCGTGAAGTAGGTGTTGTGCACGCTGCGCTGCTTGCCGCGGATGCCGTGGATCGGGTCCACCGGCTGGCCGGCGCGGATGGCGGCCACCATCTTGCGCTGGCCGGGAATGATCCAGAACAGCACGTTGGCGCTCATCGCGGTGGCAACCATGGCGCCCACCAGCAGGAAGGCCGCGCGGCCCGGAAACCACTGGCAGGCCAGCCAGGAGGCCAGCGCCACCAGCACGGCCACCAGCGCGCCGACGATGCGGTCGCCGTTCGGTCGGCTGCCGAACACGCGGCAGATCAGGTCGTAGGCGATCCAGAACACGGCCAGGAAAGCCAGGGCCACGGCGCCCGCGGCGGGCGGCGACCAGTCCACCAGCGACTTGTCGACCAGGTAGCTGCTTGCGTTCCACAGGTATGACACCGAGAACAGCGCGAAACCGGACAGCCAGGTGGTGTAGGCCTCCCAATAGAACCAGTGCAGGTGCCCGGGCAGCTTGGGCGGCGAGACCGCGAACTTGACCGGGTGGTAGAAGCCGCCGCCGTGCACCGCCCACATCTCGCCGGACACGCCCTGGCGCTTGAGATCGTCGTCCTCGGGCGGCGTCAGGCTGGAGTCGAGGAAGACGAAATAGAACGAGGAGCCGATCCAGGCGATGGCGGTGATCACGTGCAGCCAGCGCAGCAGCAGGTTGGACCAGTCGAGAAGGTAGCTTTCCATGAGGGCTTGGTGTTCAGGCGGGCGCGGGGGCCGCTTGCAGGAGTTGGGCCACCGCCGCCACCGCGATCACCGCCGGCTGCTTGCCGGCGATGCCCGCGATGCCGATCGGGCAGTGCACGGCGTCCAGTTCCGCCGCGCCGAAGCCGCGGTGCTCCAGCCGATGGCGGAAGGTCGCCCATTTGGTCTTGCTGCCGATCAGCCCGATGAAGGGCAGGTCGGCGCGTTCGCGGCGGCGCTGCAGGCAGGCCGCCAGGATGTCCAGGTCCTCGGCGTGGCTGAAGCTCATGATCAGCACCAGGCTGCCGGGCGCGAGCAGCGGCACGGCGCGCTGCACGGGATCGGAGTGCTCGCACTGCACGTTGGCGGGCAGTTCCGCGGGAAAGATGCCGTCGCGGCTGTCGATCCAGCTCAGTTGCAGCGGCAGGCCCTCGAACAGGCGCGCAATCGCGCTGCCCACGTGGCCGCCGCCGAACAGGGCGACGGGCGTGAGGGGACGCACAAGCCGCTGCCGCAGCGCGGGCACGTCGGCGGCCGTCACCGGTTCGAAATCGAGGTGCACCACGCCGCCGCAGCACTGGCCCAGGCTGGGGCCCAGTGAGTAGCGGTGCCGCAGCGGCGCCGTGCTGCTTCCGTCGAGGATGCCGCGCGCCAGTGCGATGGCATCGAACTCCAGCCGGCCGCCGCCGATGGTGCCGGCCAGGCTTTGCGGCAACACCATCATCCAGGCACCCGGTTCGCGCGGCCCCGAGCCCTCGACGACGGCCACGGTGACCAGCACCGCGCGTCCCTGCGAAGCGAGTTCGGCGAAGGCGTCCATCACAGGACGGCCCCGGTTGTCTGTGTCCGTCGGCAACAGGCGAACTCAGCCGTAAGCAAGGGCATCAGGATTTTTCCGCTGGCAACTGCTCCGCCACCACCGGAAGATCGCGCCCGGCAGGCACCGCCTGTCGTGCCCGAGGAGAAGAAATGAAGAAGTCGACCCTGCGCATCGCCGGCTGGCTGGTGGCCGGCGGCACCGCCGCCCTGCTGGCCGCCTGCACGTCCACGCCGCTGCCCCCCGAGCCCCCGCCACCCGTGGTGGTGATCCCGCCGCCCGCCGAACCGCCGCCGGTCGTCGAGGAAACGCCCAAGGGCGCCGTTTCTTCCGCCAGCACGCCGCGCGCCTACCGCCGCGACGCGGCCGGCCATTTGTACGCGTTGCACCGGGAGCGCATCTGGAAGGGCCGCATGCCGCCCCTGCTGTACGCGATCGGCGTGATCCAGGTCGAGGTGGACCGCGACGGCCAGGTGCGCGGCATCGACTGGATGCGCGCTCCCCGCCATGCGCCGGAGGTGATCGCCGAAATCGAGCGCATGGTGCGCGCCGCTGCGCCCTACCCAGTGCCGGCTCGCATGGGCAAGGTGGTCTACACCGACACCTGGCTGTGGCACAAGAGCGGCCAGTTCCAGCTGGACACGCTGACCGAAGGGCAGGACTGAAAGGCCTCTCATGAGCCCCGGTAGGTCGAGTAGCTCCAGGGGCTGACCAGCAGGGGCACGTGGTAGTGCTCCTCGCTGCGGGCGATGCCGAAGTCGAGGGCCACCTGGTCCAGGAACGGGGGGTCGGGCAGCGTGACGCCGCGCGAGCGGAAGTAGCCGGCCACGTCGAACACCAGCCGGTAGGTGCCGGCCTTCAGTTCGTCGTTGCGGTACAGCGGCCCGTCCGGGCTGCGCCCGTCCGCGTTCAACGTGAAGCGGCGCACCAGGGTGGCCTGGCCGCCCTGCGTCGTGTACAGCGCCGCCGCCATGCCGGCGGCCGGCGTTCCATGCATCGTGTCCAGCACGTGGGTGCTCAGGCCCATGTTCAGCTCCTGATGGTCGACAGAAGTGTATACACTTTCGTGGACACCGCTATCATCCCGCTGTGCAGACTTCCACGACCAGCCTCATTGCGCGCGAGCTGACCCAGGCGATCGCCGGGCACCGGCTGCAGCCGGGCACCAAGCTGGCCGAGCAGAAGCTGGCCGACCACTTCGGCGTCTCGCGCACCCTCGTGCGGCAGGCTTTGCACCAGTTGGCGCAGCGGCGCCTGGTGCGGCTGGAGCCGGCGCGCGGCGCCTTCGTGGCCGCACCTACCGTCGAGGAAGCGCGCCAGGTCTTCGCCGTGCGCCGCATGCTGGAACTGGAGATGACCCGCGCGTTCGCGCGCGAGGCCACGCCGGCGCAGATCCGCGCGCTGCGCGAGCACATCGCGCGCGAGAAGGCGGCGCTGGACGGCGAGGACACGGCCGCCGGCATCGGTTTGCTGGGCGACTTCCACGTGCGCATCGCCGAGCTGATGGGCAACGAGGTGCTGGCCCAGATGCTGCGCGACCTGATCTCGCGCAGCTCGCTGATCACCCTGATGTACCAGCGCGCCGGCGCGGCGCAGCACTCGCAGCAGGAGCACGTGCAGATCGTCCGCGCGCTGGCCGCGCGCGACGCCGCCAGGGCCGTGGCGCTGATGCAGCAGCACCTGGACAACGTCGAGGCCAGCCTGGCCTTCGATCGCACGCCCCCCACCCACGACATCGCGCAGGCGCTGGCCGCCGCCTGAGCACGCCGCAAAGGAACACCGACGTGAGCGCCACCTACGACTGCACCGCCGCCTACCCACGCGACCTGGCCGGCTACGGCCGCAACCCGCCGCACCCCCGCTGGCCCGGCAAGGCCCGCATCGCCGTGCAGTTCGTGCTGAACTACGAGGAAGGCGGCGAGAACGCGGTGCTGCACGGCGATGCCGGCTCCGAGCAGTTCCTCTCCGAAATGTTCAACCCGGCCAGCTACCCGGCCCGGCACCTGAGCATGGAGGGCATCTACGAATACGGTTCGCGCGCGGGCGTGTGGCGCATCCTGCGCGAGTTCGAGCGGCGCGGCCTGCCGCTGACGGTGTTCGGCGTGGGCATGGCCCTGCAACGCAATCCGGAGGTGACGGCGGCTTTCGTGGAGCTGGGGCACGAGATCGCCAGCCATGGGTGGCGCTGGATCCACTACCAGGACCTGGGCCGCGACGTGGAGCGCGAGCACATGCAACTGGCGATCCGCGCGATCGAGCAGCTGACCGGCGTGCGCCACGGCACGCCGGGCGCGATCCATGGCTCCGGCTGGTACACCGGCCGCGACAGCCCCGACACGCGCCAGCTGGTGGTGGACCAAGGCGGCTTCGAATACGACAGCGACTACTACGGCGACGACCTGCCGTTCTGGATGAAGGTGTGCCGCACCGATGGCCAGGTGGTGCCGCACCTGGTGGTGCCCTACACGCTGGACACCAACGACATGCGCTTCTCGCTGCCGCAGGGCTTCTCGCAAGCCGAGGACTTCTACACCTACCTGCGCGACAGCTTCGATGCGCTCTATGCCGAGGGCGACCCGAATGGGCTGGACCGCCCCAAGATGATGAGCGTGGGCATGCACTGCCGCCTGCTCGGCCGGCCCGGCCGCATCGTCGCGCTGCAGAAATTCCTGGACCACGTCGAGAAGCACGAGCACGTCTGGGTGTGCCGGCGCATCGACCTGGCCCGCCACTGGAAGCTGACCCACCCCTTTGCCGGTTGAACGCCATGGCCCTCACCCTCGAACAACTCAATGCCGCGCCCCAGCCCGAGGCCGAGCGCCTGCTCGAAGGCGTGTACGAGCACTCGCCCTGGATCGCCCAGGCGGCACTGGCCTCGCGGCCGTTCCGCTCGCTGGCCCACCTCAAGCACGCGATGGCGCAGGCTGTCGAATCCGCCGGACCGGAGCCGCAGCTGGCGCTGCTGCGCGCCCACCCCGAACTGGCCGGCAAGGCCATGGTCAGCAAGACCCTCACGGCGGAGTCCACCCACGAGCAGGGCAAGGCGGGCCTGACCGACTGCACGCCCGGGGAGTTCGCGAAGATCCAGCAGCTCAATGCCGACTACAA
>JAKFEA010000091.1:0-19155 GCA_036675905.1 Acidovorax sp.
AAGGTCTGGGACCAGCGCGCCTACAAGGACTACGACGACAGCCAGGAACTGGGCACGCGCAACATCAAGGTCGCGCTGCGCCGGCTGCGCAAGTTCGCGCGCGAAGGCGCCGAGGAAGAACTGGACCTGGACGACACCATCAAGTCCACCGCGGCCAACGCGGGCTGGCTGGACATCAAGATGGTGCCGGAGCGGCACAACAGGGTGAAGGTGCTGCTGCTGATGGACGTCGGTGGCACCATGGACGAGCACATCCACCGCGTGGAGGAGCTGTTCTCGGCCGCCAAGGCGGAGTTCAAGCACCTGGAGTTCTATTACTTCCACAACTGCGTCTACGACTTCATGTGGAAGAACAACCGCCGGCGCTTTTCCGAGAAGTTCCCGACCTGGGACATCATCCGCAAGTACAACAAGGACTACAAGCTGGTCTTCGTGGGCGACGCCACCATGAGCCCCTACGAGATCCTGCAGCCGGGCGGCAGCGTCGAATACAACAACGAGGAAGCCGGCGCCGAGTGGCTGCAGCGCCTGACCAACGCCTTCCCCAAGTTCGCCTGGATCAACCCCGAGCCGCAGGGGGTCTGGCAGTACCGCCAGAGCATCTCGGTGGTGCAGCAGCTGATGAACCAGCGCATGTACCCGCTGACGATCAAGGGCCTGGAAGAGGCGATGCGGCTGCTGTCCAAGTGACGGCCTGCTGACGGCGGGGGCCCTGGCGCCCCCGGCAGGAATCGAACCTGCATCTAGCGCTTAGGAGGCGCTCGTTCTATCCATTGAACTACGGCGGCGGCGGGGCGCCATTGTATGGCGCGCGTTGCGACCGTCGGGCTTTACGTCGCTGCGGCGGCGTCCTACATACAAGCCAGCGCCGGCCGATAAGCTGTTCTGCAGGCGACACCCATGGCGCGCCGGGCTCCCGAAGAAGAACCGAAGTGCCCGCCGCCCTGCGCAGGATGCGCCAGCAAGACCAAACGAGACAGAGAGGACCTCCCAAATGACTTCCGCCGACTACCGAATCGAGAGCAGCTCCCCCATTGCCAGTTGCCTGCTCCCCGTGTCCGGCGCCCAGCAGTATTTCGTCAGCGACCGCGCCCTGGCGGTCACGGTCGCGGCCAAGAGCACCACCCGTCCCGGTGGCCAGGAGATCCGCGTGGTGCATGTGCCCACCGGCGAGATCGTCTTTCGCAAGCAGAGCCGCAAACGCGCCGAGGGCCCGGACGAGTCCTGACCCCGGCGGCTTCCGCCGCTCACTTCCCGAAGCTGACCGACCGCGTCTGGGTGGTGCCGTCCGCCATCGGGATGAACACGTTGACCTTGAGGTCGCCCTTGTAGCCCGCCGGCGGGGTGCCGGTGAAGCTGCCGGTCTTCGCGTCGAACTTCAGCCAGGAAGGCAAGGGCTTGCCGTCCGCCGTCTTGGCCACCACCTTGGCCCCGCGGCTCGTGCTGCGCCCTTCCATGGGCAGGCTCACCGCGGCCCTCACCTGCGGCTTGGCCGAATTGCCGCCCTGCGAGACCACCACGCCCTGCCCACCGCCCAGGCTGACCTCCTGGCTGCTGCTGGAACTGTCGCTGGTGGTCTCGACCTCCAGGATCCCGCTGCCCACCGCCCCGTTCTTCTTCTTGTTCGGGCCACCCGTGCCGCCGGTGCTGCCGGCGCCCTTCTTCTTGACCGGCTGCATGCTGCCGCCCGAGGCCGAAGCCGACACTTCCGCACTGGAACTGCTGGACGTGCTGACGGCCGCCTTCTGCGTCACGGTACCGCCGGCGGCCACCGTGGTCTGGCCCTTGGCCTGCACCTGGGTGCCCACCAGCGTCGTGTCCTTGCCGGAGGACAGGTTCACGTTGCCGCCGCCGCTGGTGATGGTGGCGCCGGTGGCGGTGTCACTGGCACTCTTCTTGAAACCGCCGCCGGCGTTCGCCTCGCCGGTGGACGCGTATTTCTTGCCGGTAACGCCCTGCTTGCCGCCCGCGCCGCTGACATCCACGTGCATGCTGTCCCCGGACTTGGTCTCGTGCGCGGCCTCGACGTTGAGGTTGCCCGTGGCATTGACGCTGACATCGCCTTGGGCTGCGAGCGTGGTGCCCACCAGGGTGGTGTCGCCGCCCGACTGCGCGGTGATGCCACCGCCGCTCTTGATGCTGGCCACCACGTCCTTGCTGCTGGACGAACTGCCCTTTTCGTAGCCGACCGCGACGTTGCCCGAGCCCTCCTTCTTGCCGGCGGTGATGCCGGCCGAAGCGCTGACGCCGGAGCTGCTGGACTCGCTGGTGTCCTTGGCGGCATCGAAGCGCAGCGAGCCGCCGGCCTTGACGGCGGTGGATCCGCCCGACTCGATCTGCGTGCCCTCGAAACGCGCGTCGCCCTGGGAGGTCACGCTCACGCCGCCACCGGCCTTGATGCCGCCCACCACCGCCGTGCTGGTGCGCTCGCTGGACGATTCGTTGCCGCCTTCGCCGGACACGCTGGCCGACTTGTTGACGATGTCCACGCCCACTGAGCCGCCGCCGGTGACCTTGTCGGAGCTGGAACTGCTGGTGTTGCGGGCGGCCGTGTACTCCAGCGAGCCGGCGTTCAGCGTGACGTTCTTGCCAGCCTCGATCTGGGTGCCTTCCATCCTGGTGGCGCCGGTCGAGGTGCTGGTCACGCTGCCGCCCACCTTGAAGCTGGAAACAACCGCAGTGCTCGAACTGGAACTGGCGTTCTCCTTGCCGTACTCGGCGCTGGCCCGGATGCCGGCGCCGTACCCGGGCGCGACCGAGGCCTGTCCGCCGGGCTTGGGCCCCACGCCGGCCTGTCCCTGGGCGCTGACGCTGGCCTCCCCGTAGGCGCCGACGCGCACGCCGATGTCCTCGGACGAGGATGAACTGAACGTCGTGTCGGCCGCCGCCAGGCTGGTGATGGTCTGCGCCGACTGGGTCAGGTCGCCCTTCACCTCGGCGCGGGTGCCGACGTCGGTGATGCTGTTGGTGGCGGTGCGCGTCAGGTTGCCGCCCGAGGTGATGCCGGAGGTCCGCGCGGTGGTCGAACCCTCGACCGAGCCGGACTTGTTGTGCTCGCCGTACAGGCCCACCTCCCCCTTTACCTCGGCCGAGGCGGAGCCGCCGGCCATGGCGCCTATGCCCGCGTTGGCGCCGCCGCCGGCGCTGGCGCTGGCACTGCCGTCCGCGTACAGGCCGACCGAGGTGGTTTCGCTGGAGCGGGTGGTGGTGTGGGTGTCGTTCACCGCCTCGAACCGCATGTCCCTGGCATTCAGCGCCATGTCGCCGCCCGAGGCCAGGTCCGAGCCCTGCACCGTCAGGTTGTTGCTGGCATTGATCGTCATGGCGCCGCCCGACTGGATCGCCGATCCCTGGTGGGTGGTGTCCAGCGTGCTCTCGCTGCTCTTGCTGCCCTGGTAGAGCGCCAGCTTGTTCTCGGTGGACGCATTGGCCTCGCCGCCGGCGCCGGCCTTGGCGTTCGGCGTGCCCTTGCCCCCGTAGGCCGAAGCGCTGGCGCCGCCACTCGCATCGGCCTTGTTCTCCGTGCTGCCCATGAAGCCCACCGTGGTGGTGGTGCTGGTGGTGCTGGAGGTTTTCTTGTCCTCGGCGGCCAGCAGGTTCACGTTGGTCGCGTTCACCGCGACGTTACCGCCGCCGGACACGCTGGAGCCCTGCAGGGTGAGGTCGTTCTTCGCGTTGACGGTCAGGTCGCCGCCGAAGTTCAGGTTCGAGCCGACGTGGCGCAGGTCGGTATCCGTGGTGGTGGTCTCGGTGCTGGTGTACAGCGCCAGGCCGCCCGAGGCCGTGTGCCCCGCTTCGGCCGAGCCCTCGGCGCTGGCCTGGACCTTGCCGTCCTTGGACGAGGAGGCCGTCTTGGTGCCGGCCCTGGACGCGCCGCTGGACCCGGAGTCCATCACCTTGCCGACGGCGGTCGTCTTGGTGGTGGTGGTGCTCGCGTCGTAGTTGCGGCCGGCCAGCACGTTGACGTTGGTGGCGCTGACCGAGCCGCTGCCCTTGACGTCGACATCCGAGCCCTGGAGGGTGATGTCGTTCTTCGCCGTCAGGTTGGCGTTGCCGCCGACCTGCAGCGTGCTGCCGACATTGCGGATCGACTCCGAATCGCTCGTCGTTTCGCTGGAGCCGTACAGCGCGCCACCCATGCCGAAGCCCTGCGCCTTGCTCTCGGTATGCGTGGTCTTGCTGTTCTCGCGCGCCACGATGTTGAGGTCGCCGCCGGCCTGCAGGTCGGCGTTGCCGCCCACCTTGGCATCGGTGCCGGCCAGCGTGATGTCGTTGCCCGCCCGCGTGCCCAGGTTGCCGCCCACGGTGAGGCCCGACTTGACCTGCTGGACCGTCGAGGTGGTCGTCGTGCTGCTTCCGCGCGCGCCATCCACCTCGATGGCGGTCGTGCTGGTTGCGGTGTTGCGGTTCTCGATCGTGTCGAAGGTCACGTCACCCGCGGCCACCAGGCTGGCATCGCCGCCGGCACTGACGTTCGCGCCGCGGTTCTCGATGTCCTTGGCCGCATCCAGCTTGAGGTTGCCGGTGGCTTCGATGCCGGCCGTCTTGCCGATGACGGTGACGTAGTCCTTGTCGTCGCCGCTCCCGGTCGCGGCGGTGCGGTTGACGATGCTGCCTCCGGTCGAGGTCAGGCTGACGTCGCCGCCGCGCAGGGTGCCCGACACGTTGGTGATGTCGCCCGCCGACACCACGGTCAGCGACTGGGTGCCGCCGATGGTGCCGCCGGTGTTGGTCAGCGAGGTGAGGTTCATCTCGGCGGTGGAGGCCAGGATGACGGCGCCCTTCGCGATGTCGTTGCGCGTCTGCGGCGACAGGTACACCACCGGTGCCAGCACCACCTGTCCGTTGACCTCGGTGGCCACCATCCAGACGATGTCGCTCTTGAGCGCCGCCTGCTGCTCTTTCGTCAGCGCCTTGCCGAACGTCAGGCGCAAGGCGCTGCTCTGCGTGGCTGCGCTCTCCATCAGGCCCTGCATCTGCGCCGCCTGGCCGTTGTAGCCGGCCAGCACCGCATTGCCGGTCTGCGCCACCAGCTGCTGCTTGACCAGGAAGGCCTCGTAGCTGGCATCGCCCAGCCGCTTGGCGACCAGGTCGGGGTCGTAGCCCAGCATGCGCGCCAGGAAGTCCGAGCCGACGCTGGTGTTGCCCGCGCCGTACAGCGGATTGGTTTCCACCAGGTAGCGGCTTTGCGGTGCGCGGGCGATCACGAACAAGCCGTTCGGGTTGGCGGGCAGCACCAGGGCTATGCCTCCGAAGGAGGTGCCGCTGACGCCCGCCGCGGCGTTGCCGGCAATGAACGTGGCCGGGCTGACCGGCGTGGCGCCGGCGACGGCGGTCGCGCTCACCGGCCCGCTGGTCGCCGCAGTAGTGGGCGCCGGCGCGGCGCTGACGGCCTGGCTGCGGGTGCTGCTGTTCGGCACTGCGCCGAGCGCGGCCGTCTGCGCCGCACCGCTGCGGGGCATCGATGCGGCGGGCATCGTCGAGCCGTTGTTGGTCAGCGCGAAGCCGGTCGCCGTCAGGTTATTGGCGAACACGCCGGCACCGATGCTGCTGAGGGTGGAACTGGATGCCTTGTACATGGCCCCGTCCCAATGGAACTCCTGGTCCGGGCTCTTGACGGCGTGGTCGACAACGCCCAGCCACCCGGTCAGGTTGTAGAACCTGCGCTCGTAGTTGTCCTGGGTGAGCGACAGGTCGTCATTGGTGAAGCTGGCACCGGCTCCCGTGCCGACCAGCTGCACGTTGTGGCCGGAGATCAGCCCGCCCAGATTGGTGCCGGTCTGCGTGAAGGCCAACCTGACGGTACCGACACCCTGGCCGCCCAGGATCTGCGGACGCGCGCCGGGCACCGCACCACCGACGTAGCGCTGGCGCCATGTCTGGTGATGGACGTAACGGTCGTACTGGTACTCCTTGGCGTCGGCTACTACCCAGCCGCTGTAGTCGGTGCCGGTGTAGACGTTCCAGCTGCTGGACATGTACCACTCGCGCGCGCCGCCGCCCACCACTTCGTTGCGGATATGGTCGGCGCTGATCGTCACGTCGCCGGCGCCGGTGACCAGGCTGTTGTTCAGCACCGTGCGGGCACTGAGCGTGATCGGGCCGGCGGCGTCGATGGTGCCGACGGCCGAGGCCATCGAGCCCACGTTGGTCAGGGTGCCGGCGTTGGCCGTGGCCGTCAGGGCGCGACCGGCGTAGAGAGCGCCGCTGTTGCTCAGGTTGCCGGCGGTCGCGCTCAGGCTCAGGTCGTGGAGCGCGACGAAAGCGGCCTGCGTGCCGGTGCTGATGGCCGGCGCCGACACCTGCAGGTCGCGACCGGAGAACACCAGGCCGTTGTTGGCCAGCGCCGAGCTGGAAGTGATGCTGGTGGTGGCCGTCCCTTCCCGGGCGCCCAGGATGCGCGAGTAGGCCCCGTCCAGTGCGAGCGATCCGACATTGACGGTCATGGCGCCCTGCGACGTCAACGCGGTCGCCTGGGTGGTGTTGGTGGCGGCGTCGTAGGCGCCACTTCCGTTGGCAAGCTGCAGCGTGCCGGTGGCGATGTTCACCGTGTCGCCGTGCGCCACCGCGTTGGCCGCCAGCTTGAACGCCGACCCGGCATTGCCCGACACGCCAAGCAGGCCGCCGCTGTCCACGGTCCCTGCGATGTTGGCCGTATAGGTCGCGCCGGCCTGCCCTTGCAGGGAGAGGTTGCCACCGCTGCGCAGGCTGCCGGAGCCGTCGTAGCCGCCCGTGCCGAGGTGCAGTGCCAGGCTGCCGTCGCTCTCGACCAGGCCATGGTTGACCACCCCGGCCGCGCGCACCGTTCCCGCGGACCCGCCGCCGGTGCCCAGCGCCAGCACCGCTCCCGCCTGGTTGGTCAGCGTGCCGGTGCTGTCCACCGTGCCGCCGCCGGCGCCGGCATCGATGGTGCCGGCGTTGGCCAGCGATCCCCCGGTGAGCTGGACGGTGCCGCCCAGCACCTTGCCGCCGGCGGCGTTGGTGTGGGTGGCCGCCTGCAGCGCCAGCCGCTGGCCGGCCTGCGTCACGCCCGAGGCGCCGTTGGCGAAGGTTCCGGTGGCGGTCGCGTCCAGGTCCCCCGCCGCCAGCAGCCGGGCCGTGTTGGCAATGGAGCCTGCCGCCAGCATCACGTCGCCACCACTTTGCAGTGTCCCGCTGTTGCCGAGCGCGCCGGCGATGGTGACGCTGTCGCTGGCAGTCGCCTGCTGTGACAGCAGCAGCGTGCCGGCGTTGTCGAGGCTGGCGGCCTGCAGCGTGGCGCCGGCTCCGGCGCCCTGCATCCAGCCGCTGGCGGTATTGCCCAGCTGGTCGGACTTGATCTTCAGCTCGGCGCCGGCGACCAGCGTACCGCTGTTGCTCACGTCCTCGCTGGCACCGCCGGCGGCGTCGGCGATGTCGAGCGCATCGGCAGCCTGCAACCGTCCGCTGTTGGCCAGGGTGCCTCCGACACGCAGCGTGGCCGCCCCGCTGTCGGCGACGAGCGTGCCGGCATTGGCCAGCCCGTTGGCCGCGGTCAGCTGCAGGACCGCCGCCTTCACGGTGCCGTCGTTCGCCGCGCTGTCCACTGCCAGCGTGAGTTGCTGGCCGGATTGCAGCACCGCGCTGGCGGCGTTGGTCAGCGCACCGGCGCTGTTGACGACCAGGTTGCCGGCGGCAACCAGGTTGGCGCTGTTCTCGATGACGCCGGCCGACACGCTGGCGCTGCCGGCGCCCTGGATGGTGCCGCTGTTGGCCAGCAGGCCGGCGACGCTGAGCTCGTCGGCGGCGCTGCCCTGCTGCGACAGCAGCAGGGTGCCGGCATTGTCCAGGCTGGCAGCTTGCAGCGAGGTGCCGGTCGTGCCCTGCATCCAGCCGCCGGCGCTGTTGGTGACCGCAGCCGCCTTGACGAGCAGCGCGCCGCCGGCCAGCAGGTTGCCGCTGTTGGCGAGCGCCTGCGTGCCAGCCCCGGCCGCATCGGCGATGTCCAGGCTCGTGCCGGCGGCGATCTGCCCACTGTTGGTGAAGGTCCCGCCCACCCGCATGGTGGCCGCACCGGTGTCGGCGCTGGCAGTGCCGCTGTTGGCCAGGCCGCTGCCGGCGGTCAGCGCCAGCGAGGCCCCGCGCAGCCGGCCTTCGTTGGCGACGCTGGCGCCCTGGACGGCCAGTTGCCCGCCGGCCTGCAGGACGGCGCCGATGCCGGTGTTCTGCAGGGCCCCCGCACTGGTGGCCGACAGGTCGCCGGCCGCCAGCATCGTGCCGCGGTTGTCGACCGCCGCCGCGGCCAGGGTGGCGGCGCCGGCGCTTTGCAGCGTGCCGGTGTTGGTGAGCGTGCCGGTCACGGTCACCTGGTCGTTCGCCGTCGCCTGCTGCGACAGCAGCAGCGTGCCGGCGTTGACGAGGCTGCCAGCCACCAGCGTGCTGCCGCTGCCCGCCTGGATCCAGCCGGCGGCGGTGTTGGCCAGCGCAGCTCCCTGGATCGCCAGCGCGCCATCGGCCAGCAGCTGGCCGCTGTTGCTGACCGACTGGCTGGCGCCGCCGGCCGCATCGGCGATGTCGAGGGTGGTGCCGGCGTGCACCCGGCCGCTGTTGCTGACCGTCCCGCCGGCCCGCAGCACCGTGGCGCCGACGTCGGCACTGACCGCGCCGGCGTTGGTCAAGCCGCCGGCGGCCGTCATCGCCACGCCGCCGGCCGTGCTGCGCACGCCCTGCCCGGCGGCTGCGGCGGTGGTGAGTGCACCGCCGCTGGTGAGCGCGAGGTTGCCGGAAGCGACGAGTGCCGCGGCGCCCAGGTCGAGGTTGCCCGCGGTGGTGACCTCCAGGGCACTGCCGGCGCCCAGCTGGCTGCCACTGCCGAGCGCCAGGCTCCCGAAGTCGCCCTTCCAGGCGCCCGCCGCGTCCCAGATCGTGCCGGCGAGCAGGGCATCACCCGCGGCGGCCAGCACCAGGGAACCGCCGGCATGGCGGCGGTTGGCGTCGGCCACGCCCACGGCGCCGGCCGCGTCGAGCAGCGTGGCCGCATCCACCGCCAGGTCGCGGCCCGCCACCAGCGCACCGCCGGCGAGCGACACGCCACCGGCCTGCGCCCGCAGCGCCAGGTCCTGCCCGCTGGTGAGGCTGGCTTCGGTCAGGGCCAGCGCCTGCGCCGAGGCACTGGCCGAATCCAGCGCCAGGTTGCGCTGGGCGGAGATGCGGCCCCGCACTTCCACCGTGCCGGCGGAAGACAGGGTGAAATCGTCCGCGCTGGCCGCAGCGTCGGCCAGCATGCGCACGCCGACGCCGGCCTCGGTGCTGGTCAGCCGGATCCGGTTGGCGTACATGCCGCCCAGCGCGGACGAATCGATCGAGTAGCCGGGCACCGTGCCGGTGGCTGCAGCCGCGCCGGTGGCGCTGCGCGTGCCGTAGTCCCAGCGATTGGCCCCGGCCGTGATCGCCACGTCGAGGCCGTTGATCGGCGCGTCCAGCCGCACCGAGCGGGTGACCAGGTCCAGGATCTGCTGCGCCGTGGCATTCAGGCCGCCGCCGTTGACCAGGATGTCGCCGCCGCCGACATCGAAGCCGCCCAGGGTGCCGTCGGGCCTGACGAAGGGCAGACCGGTGGTCAGCGTCACCCGGTCGGTGGCGATGAAGCCGCAGCCGGAGCAGGTGATGCCATAGGGGTTGGCCAGCACCACGTCGGCGCGTCCGCCCAGCACTTCGGTGAAACCGGCCAGCGTGCTGCGGTTGTTGCTCACCACCTCGTTCAGGATCACGCGGGCCGGCCCCGACAGGTTCATGTTGGCCATCACCTGGCCGGCCAGCTGCGACTGGCGCGCCATCTGGCTGCTGTCCCCGTTGTTGAGAACGAGCCCCTTGGGGTCGACGTTGTACTGGTGGTAGCGGTTGTGCGACAGCCCGGCCGCATTGGCCTTGTCGATGTTGACCACCGTCACGCCGTTGCCGGCCACGTAGGCATTGGTGTTGCCCGAAGAGACCGTGACCGAAGGCACGGCCTGCCCCCAGGCCGCCGGGGCCGCCAGCAGGGCGCCGAGCAGGGCGCCGCCGGCCACGACCGTGGCCGCGGTGCTGCCCTTGCCGTTGCGGCGTGCGGTTTCGGCGACGGCGGTCCACAGGCCCAGGCGGGCATTCCAGACGACGGCGTGGATGCGGTTCATGGCGACGACCTCAGAGTGAATAGGACAGGCGCACCCCGATGCGGGTGGCCTCTCGTTGCATGCCGGCCGGCAGGCCGAGCGCGCGTGAAGCGAAGGCTTCCAGGCTCGCGGCCTTGTACTGGAGCGAGGCACCCACCGTGATGCCGGAGAGCGTTCCCTCGGGAACGCCCGGCGCGCGGTTGCGGACCCGGCCGATGTCGTGGGCCACGTACACGCGGCCGCCACCGGCCTCGAGGGCGAACGGCAGCGCCAATTCGTTGCGCCAGAGCAGGCCGTGGTCGCCGCTGAGCGAGTTGTCGACGAAGCCGCGCACGCTGGAAAAGCCCCCGATCGCGAACTGCTGGGCGCCGAACAGCGTGTCGAACGCGTGCTGGGCCGAGAACTGGCTGGACCACAGCAGCGGCCGGTCCGCCACGCGGAACCGCCGGTTGAAGCCCAGGTCCAGGCTGGCCTTGGTGAAGCGTGCGTGCGGCAGGATGTCGGGCAGGTTCGCGGGGTCGTCCATGCCGCCCAGCACCGGCAGCCCGCGGGTGACGCCCAGGCGGGCGTTGAAGATCCCGCCCAGTGCCGCCGTGAACCCGCTGGCAGCCAGGTCCAGCGTGGTCTGCTGGCGGCTGGCCACCGCCAGGAACTGGCCGGCCAGCCAGGAGCGGCTGTCCTGCACCCCGAGCCGGCCGGTGAGCGACAGCCGGCTGGCCTGGTCGCGGTACACCACGCGGTCCAGCGTCAGGCCACCGCTGGTCGTGCGGCCTTCGGACAACAGCCCGCCGCCCACCGCGGCGATCAGGTTGGCATAGCGGCTTTCGCTCAGGTCGAAACTGAAGGTCGTGTAGCCCCAGGGAATGGAGAAGGCGAAGGCGTCGGCGCGCGACTGGTGCTCCGGGTCGTGCGGCACCGACTCGCGGTGGGTCAGCGAGATCAACTCGTTCAGGCCCAGCAGGCTGTCCAGGCCGAGCGTCGCCGACACGCTCTGGCGGCCGGTCGCCCGCGTGCCCAGGTTGTCCCAGGTGAGGAACAGCCGCACCGGCGTGCGGGCGCGGTTGCGGACCACCACCACGCTCTGCCCGGGCCGGCTGCCCGGCCGCAGGTCCAGCTGCGCGTCGTTGGAGGCCAGCCGGTTGAGCTGGTCGATGCCCTGTTCGAGGTCGCGCAGGTTCAGCAAGTCGCCCGGCTCGGCCGGGAAGGCGCCGGGCGGCCATTGCGCGCCGGCGCGCGGGCTGTCCACCTCGAAGCGCTCGATGCTGCCCTCGACCACCTGCACCCGCAGCGTGCCGGTGCGCAGGTCCTGCGCCGGCAGGTAGGCGCGGGTCGTCACGTAGCCGCGGTCGATGTAGTGCCTGGTCAGCCGCGCGAGGATCGCCTCCAGTTCCCTGACGCCGAGGCAGCGGCCCGCGAACTCGCTCGCGATCGCCGCGCGCTCGGCCTCGGGCAGCAGCGTCGCGCCGTCGACGCGGATCTCCCGGATATCGCGGCAGGGCACGCCCAGGTCGGGGACCGAGAGGTCCGGCGTCGGCACCGGCGTGCCGGACGGCGCGCGCGGCGTGAGCGACTCCCTGGCGCGCTCCTGCTGCTCGCGCAGGCGCTCCTGCAGTTGCCGCTCGATCAGGTCGTTCTGCCGGCCGATGTCGGCCGGGGCGGGCTGAGCGATCGCGAGCTGCATCGACACGACGGCGAACAGGGCACCGGCCAGGAGCGCATGGCATTTCTTCATCGACGAACTTTGTTTGACTTTTTACGGGTGCCTACAATGTGTCGATGGTGCGGAGCGGCGCCCGCCCTGGGAATCCCCGAATCCGGGTAATTCCGCTTCGCCGAGGCGCCCCGATCGCCACCAGTCCGCGCGGACGGCGCCCGCGCGGACGCCCACAGGAGTTGCCTTGCGCGCAATCGAACCCTGCGTTCCCGGGCCGCAGCCGCGCGCGGCGGCCCCGGTGCTGGTGGTCGACGACCACCCGCACATGCGCGAGCGATTGCGCCGCATCCTGCTGGACGGCGGCACGCCGGCGCACCAGATCCATGGCGCCGGCAGCCTGGCCGAGGCTCGCCGCCAGCTGGGATGGCTGCCGCTGGAGCTGGCCTTGGTGGACGTTGGATTGCCCGACGGCAGCGGCATCGAGCTGGTGGCCGAGCTGCACGAGCGCCATCCCGAGGTCCCCAGCCTCGTGATCTCCGCCTTCGGCGCCGCGGACGTGATCCTGGCGGCGCTGCGTGCCGGAGCGGCGGGTTACCTGCTCAAGGAGCGCGACGACCTCGAAATCGCGCTGTCGCTGCGCAGCGTCGCCCGCGGCGGGGCCCCGATCGATCCCTTCATCGCCCGCCGCATCCTCGCCCTGGTGAGCGCACCGGCCGACGGCCGGCCGGGCAGCCCCGCTGCGGCGCCCGCCGTCGGCAGCCCGCTCAGCCGGCGCGAGCGGCAGGTGCTGCAGCTGGTGGGCGAAGGCCTGAGCAACGGCGAGATCGCCGAAACCATGGTGCTGTCGCGCCTCACGGTGGAGAGCCACACCCGCAACATCTACCGCAAGCTGGTGGTCGGCTCGCGTACCGAGGCCGTGTTCCGGGCCCGCCAGATGGGCTGGTTGCCATGACGCGGCTGCGCTGGCTGCTCGGCCTGGCGCTGGCCATGGCGACCAGCCTGGCGGCGGCGCAGGGCCTGTTGCAGCTGACGCAGGCGGAGGCTGTCCGCGGTGACTGGCACGACATCGCGCCACCGCAGGCCGGCTGGGAACCGGTGCAGGTGCCGCACGCCTGGCAGCAGCGCTGGCCGCACCACGACGGGGTGGTCTGGTACCGGCTGCAATGGGAGCAGCAGGACGGCCAGCCGGTGGGACTGTTCCTCAACTACCTGATCATGGGCGGCGCCGTCAGCCTCAACGGGGCCCTGCTGCATGAAGACCCCAGCCTCGCCCCGCCGGTCACGCGCGCCTGGAACCAGCCGCGCTACTGGCTGGTGTCGCCGCCGCTGCTGCGGCGGGGCACCAACACGCTGCTGCTGCGGGTGTCCGGCGGCGCCGCCCACCAGTCCGGCATCGGCCCGGTGGTGGTGGGCCCTCCCGCGCTGGTGGAGCCGCTGTTCCGGCGCGAGAGCCTGCTGCGGCACGACCTGCAGCTGGTGAGCCTGTCGGTGGCCGGCACCATCGCGCTGTTCTTCGGTGTCCTGTGGCTGCTGCGGCGCAAGGCCCGCGTGTACGGCTGGTTCGCCTTCATGCAGTCGTGCTGGGTGCTGGTCGGGCTGAACCAGATCGTGACCAGCCCCTGGCCGTTCGCGACCAACGACGGCTGGCATGCGCTGAATTCCATCGCGATCCTGCTGTTCGCCGCGGCCATGACCACCTTCCTGCTGCGCTTCCGCAGCCGCCGGATGCCGCGCACCGAGCGGGCGGTGTGGGGGTTCGCGCTGGCCGCATCGGCCTGGATGGCGGTGGCGCCGCCGGACCTGCTGTATCCGAGCCGCTCGCTGCTGATGCTGGCCAGCGTCGCCCTGGTGTGGGGCAACTGCGTTGCTTTCGCAGTGGCCGGATGGCGCAGCGGCCAGCCGGACCAGCGCATCCTGGCCATCTGCACCACCTTCATGATCGGCTTCAGCGGGCACGACCTGCTGGTGTTCCTGCAGGTGATCCGCAGCAACATGTACTACGCCAGCATGGCGACCCACATCATGATGCTGGGCATGGCGCTGGTGCTGGCGTGGCGCTTCGCGCAGAGCCTGCGCCGGATCGAGCATTTCAACGTCGAGCTGCAGGCCAGCGTCGACTCCGCCAAGTCCGAGCTGGCCGCCACCCTGCAGCGCCAGCACGAACTGGAGGTCTCGCACGCGCGGCTGGCCGAGCGCGTGAACCTGGCGCGCGACCTGCACGACGGCCTCGGCGGCGCCCTGGTCGGCAGCATCGCGGCGCTGGAGCACGAGCCGGACAAGGCCACCCCGCCGATGCTGCTGGCGGTGCTCAAGGGCCTTCGCGACGACCTGCGCCTGATCGTGGACAGCGCCGCGCACCAGGGCGGCGGCGAGCACGGGCTGGCCGACCTGCTGGCCCCGCTGCGGCGCCGCTTCGCCGAGCTGCTCGAGGCGGGTGGCGTCGAATCCCGCTGGAACGTCTCGGGCCTGGAGGGCGTCCGGCTGCCCCGCTCGGCCGGGCTGGACCTGATGCGCCTGCTGCAGGAGGCGCTGACCAACGTCATCAAGCACAGCGGAGCGACCCGCGTGCAGGTGACGGTGGCGCACGCGCACGGCCGCCTGCAGGTGCAGGTGGAGGACGATGGCGTCGGGCTGCCGCAGCCGCTCCCCGCCGGCGCCGGCATCGGACTGCGCAGCATGGGCGCCCGCGCCGAACGGCTCGGCGGCGAGCTCCGGTTCGAGTCGTCCGGCGTCGGCACCCGCGTACTCCTGCAGGCGCCGCTCGCGGCCACGCAGGCACGCCCGGCCCGCGCGCGGGTCAGCGTGCCCGCAGCGCCCGGCTGAGCAATATCACGGGCAGCAGGCCCACCAGCACCAGCGCCAGCGAAGGCAGCGCCGCTTCGCCCAGGCGCTCGTCGCGGGCCAGCTGGTAGGCCACCACCGCCAGCGTGTCGCTGTTGAAGGGCCGCAGCAGCAGCGTGGCCGGCAGTTCCTTCATCACGTCGACGAACACCAGCAGTGCCGCGGCGGCGGCCGAGCGCCGCAGCAGCGGCCAGTGCACGCGCGCCAGCAGCGCCAGCCGGCCGGTGCCCAGCATGCGCGCCGAATCGTCGAAGCTGGCCGGGATGCGCGCGTAGCCGCTCTGCATGGACTGCAGCGCCACCGACATGAAGCGCACCAGGTAGGCCCAGACGATGCCCAGGGCGGTGCCGGTGACCCAGTACACCGTCGGCGTGTCGGGCGCCGTGCGCTGCAGCCAGCCGACCGGCAGCAGCAGCCCGACCACGATCACCGCGCCGGGAATCGCGTAGCCCAGTCCGGCCAGCCGGACCACGCCGCGCGTCACCGCATCGCCGCTGCGCCGCAGGCTGTAGGCCAGCAGCATGGCGATGGCGACGGCCAGCACGGCGCTGATGCCGCCCAGCCGCACGCTGTTGCCGGCCCATTGCAGGAAGCGGTCCCAGGGCAGCGCCGACCCATCAGCCAGCAGCGGCCGCAGCATGAACAGAACCGGCAGCACGAAACCCATCAGCACCGGCAGCGAGCAGACTGCGATGCCTGCCCAGGCGCGCCGCCCGGTCAGCTGCACCGGCTGGGCCTCGCCCGAGCCCGCGCGGCCGCCGCGCGAAGCGGCAAAGCGCATGCGCCGCTGCGCCCGGTGTTCCAGTGCCAGCAGCACGACGACGACGACCAGCAGGGTGGTCGAGAGCTGGGCCGCGGCGATCCGGTTGTCCATGGCCAGCCAGGCCTTGTAGATGCCGGTGGTGAAGGTCGTGATGCCGAAATAGCTGGCCACGCCGAAGTCGGCCAGCGTTTCCATCAGCGCCAGCGCGACGCCCGCGGCCACGGCCGGACGCGCCAGCGGCAGCGCGACGCGCAGCACTCGCGTGCGCAGCGGCGCGCCGAGCAGCCGCGCCGCTTCCATCAGCTGGGTGGCGCGCTCGGCCAGCGCGGTGCGCGCCAGCAGGTACACGTAGGGGTACAGCGTGAAGACGAACACCACCGTGGCGCCCGTCACGTTGCGGATCTCCGGAAACACGCGGCCTTCCAGCCCGAAGGTGGCACGCAGCCAGGACTGCAGCGGTCCGCTGAACTGCAGGAAGTCGGTGTACGCGTAGGCCACCACGTACGAGGGCACCGCCAGCGGCAGCAGAAGGGCCCACTCGAAGAAGCGCCGGCCGGGGAAATCGAACAGGGTGACGGCGGCCGCCGAAGCCATGCCGACCGCGGCCACGCCGGCGCCCACCGCGACGCACAGGCCAAGGCTGGTGACCGTGTAGCCCGGCAGCACCGTCGCCGCCATCTCGCGCAGGATGGCGGCGCTCTGTGCGTCCCATTGCACCCAGGAGCCGACCACGGCCGCCACCGGCAGCACGATCAGGGCGGCGAGGCCGAGCAGCAGGAGATCTTGCAGCCGCGCGAAGGTCATGGATGGGATTGGGCGGGCGCCGCCCCCGGCCGCGCTTGATCTGTGCCAACGCAAATGAGAATTGTACTCATCTAAAATCGGGCTCATGCACGTCGAACTGTCGCGAGTGAGCGTCCGGTACCGCGGCCAGGAACGGCCTGCCGTGGATGAGGTCTCGCTCGGGTTGCCCGACGGCAGCATCGGCGTGCTGATCGGGCCTTCGGGTTGCGGCAAGACCACGCTGCTGCGCGCGGTCGCCGGCCTGGAGCGAGCCAGCGGGGGCGAGGTTCGCCTGTCCGGCGAAGTGGTCGAGAGCCCGCAGGTGCATCTGCCGCCGGAGGACCGGCGCATCGGCATGGTGTTCCAGGACTACGCGCTCTTTCCGCACCTGGACGTGGGGCGCAACGTCGCATTCGGCCTGGGGCGGCTGCCGCGCGGCGAGCGCGCGCCGCGCGTCGCCGAGGTGCTGGCGCTGGTGGGCCTGGCCGGCATCGAACGGCGCATGCCGCACGAACTGTCCGGCGGCCAGCAGCAGCGCGTGGCGCTGGCCCGCGCACTGGCGCCCAAGCCGCAGTTGCTGCTGCTGGACGAGCCTTTCTCCAACCTGGACGTGGAACTGCGCGAGCGGCTGGCGCACGAGATCCGCGGCATCCTGAAGGCGGCGCGCACCACGGCGCTGTTCGTCACCCACGACCAGCTGGAAGCCTTCGCCATCGGCGACACGATCGGCGTGATGCACCAGGGCCGGCTGCACCAGTGGGACGATGCGTACACGCTGTACCACCGGCCCGCCACCCGCTTCGTGGCCGACTTCATCGGGCACGGCGTGTTCACCCCGGCGACGCTGCGCGAGGTCGGCGGCCAGGTGGTGGTCGACACCCCGCTGGGCTCGCTGACCGACGTGGCCGAGTGCCCGCTGCCGACCGCCTTCGGCGCCGGCCTGTGCGAGGTGCTGCTGCGCGCCGACGACATCGTGCACGACGACCATGCGCCGGTGAAGGCACAGATCCTGCGCAAGGCCTTCCGCGGCTCGGAGTTCCTCTACACCCTGCGGCTGCGCACCGGCGAAACCGTGCTGGCCCACGTGCCCAGCCACCACGACCACAAGGTCGGCGAGTGGATCGGCATCCGGGCCGAAGTGGATCACGTGGTCACTTTCGAGCGGGGTTCCGGCGCAGGCGCGCCGCCGATGGCGCCCTAGCCTTCCTGCCGCAACCGCTGCACCGCGGCGCGCAGGTCCATGGCCCAGGCGCGCCGATCGCGTCCCTCGGCGTGCTGCGGCGCGCCGAACGACACCAGCGCGGTGATCGGCGGTCCCGACAGCGTGCGCCAGAGCGAGGCCACCAGCGTGTCGTCGCCGATGTAGCAGGGGTCCAGGCTCATGCGGCCGGTGCGGGTCTCGATGAACTGCAGCGCGACGGGCTGCGCCGGCGCCTGCGCCGAGATCGCGGCCTGCACCAGGTTGGCGTGGAAGGGCAGCAGGTCCACGCCGTCGCTGGTCGTGCCCTCGGGGAACACCGCCACGACGTCGCCCGATTGCAGGCTGGCGACCACGTGGTGCACCACCCGCATCGCATCGCGCCGCGACTCGCGCTCGATGTAGAGCGTGCCGGCGCCGGTGGCCAGCGCGCCGATCAGCGGCCAGCGCTTCACGTCGGCCTTGGAGACGAAGCGGCAGTACCGCGCCGCGTGCAGCACCAGGATGTCGAGCCAGGAGATGTGGTTGGACACCAGCAGCATCGGGCCGCGCAGCGGCGGCTGGCCGCGCACCTGCAGCCCTATGCCGAGCACCTGCAGCATGCGGCGGGCCCAGGCCTGCACCCGCTGGTGGCGCTGCTCTTCGGAGAGTCGCGGGAATTCGAAGCGGAGGGTCGCCAGCCCGCGCAGCGCATGCAGCAGCGCCCGCAGCAGCCGCCACGCGGCGCGCAGCGATCCCATCGTCAGTCGCGCGCGTCCATGTTGCCTTCCCAGGCGACCTGCCCGCCGGTGAGGGTCCAGCGCACCCGGCCGGGCAGCTCGTGGCCGGAGAACGGGGTGTACTTGCCCTGGCTGCGCAGGGCGGGAGGCTCCACCGTCCAGTGCGCCTGCGGATCGAACACGCACAGGTCGGCCACGCCGCCTTCGGCGAGCCGGCCGCAGCTGGCCTGGAGCGTGCCGAGTGCGGGGCCGAGCACGCGAGCCGGCTCGCTGCTCACCACCGCCAGCGCGCGGGCCAGGCCCACGCCGCTTTCCTGGCCCCACCTGAGCGACAGCGAGAGCAGCAATTCCAGCCCGGTGGCGCCCGGCTCCGCTTCGGCAAAGGGCAGCGTCTTGGCGTCCTCGTCCACCGGCGTGTGGTCGGACACCAGCGCGTCCACCGTGCCGTCGGCCAGGCCTTCGCGCAGCGCGTCGCGGTCACGCTGCTGGCGCAGCGGCGGCGCCAGGCGCATGCGGCTGTCGAAATAGCCGATGTCGGTGTCGGTCAGGTGCAGCGAGTTGATGCTGACGTCGCAGGTGACCGGCAGCCCCTGGTCCTTGGCCTGCCGCACCAGTTCCACGCCGGCCGCGCTGCTGATGCGGCACAGGTGCACGCGGGCGCCGGTGGCCTTCACCAGCTCGAAGATCGTGTGCAGCGCGATCGTCTCGGCCGCCACCGGCACCCCGGACAGCCCCAGCCGCGTCGCCAGCGGCCCGCTGGCGGCCACGCCCTTGCCCAGGTGCAGTTCCTGCGGGCGCAGCCAGACCGTGTAGCCGAAGGTGGCGGCGTACTGCAGCGCGCGCTGCAGCACCTGGGTGTTGGACAGGCTCACTTCGGCCTGGCTGAAGCCGACGCAGCCGGCCTCGGTCAGCTCGGCCATCTCGGTCAGCACCTCGCCCGCCAGCCCGCGCGTCAGCGCCCCGAGCGGGAACACGCGCGCCTGGTGCAGCTTCTCGGCGCGCATCCGCAGCATCTCGACCAGCCCCGGCTCGTCCAGCACCGGATCGGTGTCGGGCGGGCAGACCAGGCTGGTGACGCCGCCCGCCAC
>JAKFEA010000092.1:0-1797 GCA_036675905.1 Acidovorax sp.
AGGGCTTGCAGGCGGGCTTCGAGCCGCTCGCGGCGGAACGGCGACAGGGCCGGCTGGCCCTCGAGCACGATCATGTCCGGCGGAACCGTAGGCAACGGGGCCGCATATTGTAGCGAAGCCGGCACGTGGCCGGCTTCGCGGGGTCTTGCAGGGCGCTACTGCCCGGTTCGGCTCAGGTACCGACGCTGGCGGTCGTCGTCGTCGGGGCGGCTTCGCCGGCCAGCTTGTCGAGCGCGGCGCGCAACTGCGTCGGCGGCAGGTAACCGGCGATCTGGGTGCCATCGGCGGCCATGATCATCGGCGTGCCGGTCAGGCCCATGCGCTGGCCAAGGTCGTATTGCATCGCCACCGGGCTTTTGCAGGTCTTCGCGGCGAGCGGCTTGTCGTTCTTGGCCGCGGTCAGGGCTGCGCGACGATCGTCCGCGCACCACACCGACACCATCTTCTTGAAGTCCTCGCTGGCCAGGCCCATGCGCGGGAACGCGAGGTACTGCACGGCGATGCCCTGGCGGTTGTACTCGGCCATCTCGCTGTGCAGCTTGCGGCAATAGCCGCATTCGACGTCGGTGAACACGACCACCGTGTGCTTGGGGTTCGGCGGCGCGAACACGATCCGGTCGCTGAGCGGGATCGTCTTCAGCAGGTCGCCGCGCACCTTGTTCATGGTCTCTTCGCCGAGATCCTTCTTGGCCGCGATGTCGAACAGCTTGCCCTGCATCAGGTACTTGCCGTCATCGCTGACATAGACCACCTGGCCACCGACGATGGCCTCGCGGAAACCCGGCAGCGGCGCGGCGCCGATGCGGTCGATCCTCATCTGCGAATTGAGCTGCAGCAGGGCCGCGCGAGCGCGTTCCTCGGGGCTGCCGGCGGGAAAGGACGTGCCGCCGCTGACGGCGACCGGCTTGGCCTGGGCGCCTGGCTTGGCCGCGGTCGCGGTGGGTGCGGTCCCCTGGGCGCAGGCGGACAGGCTCAGGGCGCCCAGCAGGGCGAGGGTCAGACGTTTCATCGGGGGATCCTTGCGGGGTTGGCCCGGCTTCGACTGCCGGGCGACGATTCGGTTCCGTCGATTGTGGCACGCGGGGGATGGGCGGCGCGTGCCGTTGGTACGGGCGGTTGTTGCGTCGGCAGGACCGGACATTGCGCCTGCCAACGACTCCGGAGACAACGTCGCCGCCGTCGTTGGTGGGACACGGTGGCTTCGGACGAATCGGCCCGGATATCGCCACGAGGCCGGGCGCCGGCCGTCCTCCGGTCCGCTGGCCGGTGGCCCGCCAGCGCGTCCGCTCACCCGCGTGGGTGATGTTTCGCGTGCAGCTTCTGCAGGTGCTCGCGCGCGACCAGCGTGTAGATCTGGGTGGTCGACAATGAACTGTGGCCCAGCAGCAGTTGCAGCGCGCGCAGGTCCGCCCCGTGGTTGAGCAGGTGGGTGGCGAAGCTGTGGCGCAGTCCGTGCGGACTCACCCGCGCCGGATCGATCCCGGCAGCCCCGGCATGGCGTTTCACCAGCGACCAGAACTGCTGGCGACTGGGCGCTTCGCCGCTGGCGTTGATGAACAGGTGCAGCAATGCCCGCTTGCCCGCCAGCGCGGGTCGCGCTTCGGCCAGGTAGCGCTCCAGCCAGTGCTGCGCCTCCTCGCCCAGCGGCACCAGCCGTTCCTTGCCGCCCTTGCCGACCACGCGCAGCACGCCCTGGCGCAGGTTGAGCGCGGTCGCCGGCAGGTTCACGAGTTCGCTGACGCGCAGCCCCGCGGCATACATCAGCTCGAACATCGCGCGGTCGCGCAGCCCGGTGGG
>JAKFEA010000093.1:0-23068 GCA_036675905.1 Acidovorax sp.
CAGCCGGCGGAACAGGCGCCACAGGTGGACCTTGACGGTATGCTCGCTGATCCCCAGTTCGTCGGCGCTCTCGCGGTTGGAAAGGCCGCGGTCCAGCATCACGATCAGCTGTTTTTGCCGCTTGGACAGCTTGTTGTCGGTGGGCGCCAGCTCCTCGAAGCTGCCGTCGGTGTTCAGCAGTGCGCGCAGCGCATTGCCGATCTCCTGTGCGCCGGCCGACTTCTCGATGTAGATGTCGGCGCCGGCCTCGATGCAGGCCTCCTCCGCATCCGCAGCCGGCGAGGCCGACAGCACGGCCAGCGGGGCCTCGGGGAAGCGGTTCTTCATCTCGTGCACGCCCGAGGTGCCGGTGGTGTCCGGCAGCTTGAGGTCCAGGCAGATCAGGTCCGGGAAACCGTGCTCGCGCACAGCCGACTCCATGCCCCCGATGCGATCGAGCTCGATCACGCTCGCGCCCGGCCGCATCCGGCGAAGCAGCATCACCACGGCCTCCCGCATCAGCGGGTGGTCGTCGATCACGTACAGGGTGGTTGGGTTGGGATTGGCTTTCATCTCGGACTGCAAGGATAGCGCCATGGCGAACCAGCTCAACCGGCGGCCAGCTGGGCCAGGGCGGAGCCGACCTGTTCCTCGCTCACGCCATCGGGGCGGTGGGCCGAATCGCCCAGCGAAGACAGGCCTTCCTGCTTCAGCCGGGCCACGGCCCGGCCAGCGTCCTGCGGCGAGGCGAAGCCCTCGCTTTGCAGCAGCAGCGTGCCGCCTGCGTCGACCAGCTTGAAGTAGTGCTGCCCGTCGGCCTCGCGGTACTGCTTGAACGAAGGCAGGGCGGCCTTGGCCCTGGCCTTGCCGGCGGATGGCGGCTGCGAAGCGAGGTTGCGCAGGCCCACGGCCTCGCGCAGCCTGGCCGTGAAGGGCGTGGCGATGGCGCGCGCCTTCTGCGCGCCGGCCCGGAGGATCTTCTCCAGCTCGGCCGGGTTGTTCACCAGTCCCTCGTAGCGCTCGCGCATCGGCGCGATCTCGCGGTCGATGCGCTCGAACAGCAGTTGCTTGGCATCCGACCAGGCGATGCCGTCGGCGTACGCCTGGCGCAGCGCCCGCGTCTCGGCTTCGTCGGCAAAGGCCTGGTAGATCTGGAACAGCGCCGAGCCTTCGACTTCCTTGGGCTCGCCGGGCGCGCGCGAGTCGGTGACGATCGAGAAGATCTGCTTGCGCATCTGTTCGCGCGGTCCGAACAACGCGATCACGTTGTCGTAGCTCTTGCTCATCTTGCGCCCGTCCAGCCCCGGCAGCGTGGCCACGGCCTCGTCGACCTGCGCCTCGGGCAGCGTGAAGTGCTCGCCGTACAGGTGGTTGAAGCTGGACGCCATGTCGCGCGCCATCTCCAGGTGCTGCACCTGGTCGCGGCCCACCGGCACCTTGTGCGCGTTGAACATGACGATGTCGGCGGCCATCAGCACCGGGTACATGAACAGGCCGGCGGTGACGTCCGAGTCGGGGTCGACGCCGGCGGCGTTGTTCTTGTCCACCTGCGCCTTGTAGGCATGGGCGCGATTGAGCAGGCCCTTGCCGGTGACGCAGGTCAGCAGCCAGGTCAGCTCGGGAATCTCGGGGATGTCCGACTGCCGGTAGAAGTAGACGTGCTGCGGATCCAGGCCTGCCGCCAGCCAGCAGGCCGCGATCTCCAGCGTCGAGCGCTGGATGCGGGCCGGCTCGTCGCACTTGATCAGCGCGTGGTAGTCGGCCAGGAAATAGAAGTTCTGCGTGCCGGGCCTGCGGCTGGCCTGCACCGTCGGGCGGATGGCGCCGACGTAGTTGCCCAGGTGCGGGGTGCCGGTGGTGGTGATGCCGGTGAGATAACGGACGACGGGAGCGTTCATGTCGAAATCAGGAGAGCAGCGCGTTCAGGGGCGCCAGCAGCACGCCGAGCACGCCGTAGCCGAGCGAGATCAGCGGCCGCAGCCAGAAGCTGCCGACGATGCCGGCGATCACCAGGCCCATCACGATGAAGAAGCCCCAGGGCTCGATGCGGCTGAAGGTCCAGGCCGCGCGCGCGGGCAGCAGGCCGGCGAGGATGCGGCCGCCGTCCAGCGGCGGCAGCGGGAACAGGTTGAAGGCCCACATCACCAGGTTGACCAGCACGCCGGCCTTGGCCATCTCCAGGAAGAAGCGTTCGTTCAGGCCCATGCCCACCAGCACGGTGAAGAGCAGCGCCCAGAGGATGGCCTGCACGAAGTTGGATGCGGGGCCCGCCAGCGCCACCCAGACCATGTCGCGCTTCGGATGGCGCAGCCGGCCGAAGTCCACCGGCACCGGCTTGGCGTAGCCGAACAGGAACGCGCCCGAGGTGGCGAAATACAGCAGCACCGGCATGGCGATGGTGCCGATCGGGTCGATGTGCGGAATCGGGTTGAGCGTCACCCGCCCCATCGCATAGGCGGTGTTGTCCCCGAAGTAGCGCGCGACATAACCGTGCGCGGCTTCGTGGATGGTGATGGAGAAGAGGACGGGCAGCGCGAAGATCAGCACCGTCTGGAGCATGTTTTCCATGGAAGCGGGGGATTGTCTCAGACGGAGGAGCGTGTCATTGCGGGCTTGACCAGGCTTGACCCGCAATCCATCACCCGAGGCCGGAACAAGCACTGCGCCGTGCAAGCGGCGGGAGATGGATCCTGGCTTTCGCCAGGATGACATGCGCGAGAGGTGGCCGGCGTACTACAGGCCCAGCCGCTCCGCCTCGCCTCGCCCCTGCCGAAGGACCACGGCTTCGCCGCCGGTGCCCATGGGGGTGAGGTCGACCACGGTGGTGGGCTCGTGCGGGCAGGCGCCGGCGTCGATCACGCCGGCGATCAGGCGCTCGTAGCGCTCGCGGATGTGCTCGGCATCGTTCAGCGGCTCGGTTTCCTTCGGCGGGATCAGCGTGGTGCCCAGCAGCGGCTCGCCCATCAGCTCCAGCAGTTGCTGCAGCACCTGGTGGTCCGGCACGCGCAGCCCGATGGTCTTGCGCTGCGGATGGCTCACCCGGCGCGGCACCTCGCGCGTGGCCTCCAGGATGAAGGTGAAGGGTCCCGGCGTCGCCAGCTTCAGCAGCCGGTACTGGCGGTTGTCCACGCGCGCGAAATTCGACAGCTCGCTCAGGTCGCGGCACAGCAGCGTGAGATGGTGTTTCTCGTCGACGCCGCGCACTTGGCGCAGGCGGTCGACCGCCGCCTTGTCGTCCAGCTGGCACACCAGCGCATAGCTGGAGTCGGTGGGCACCGCCAGCAGGCCGCCTTGCTGCAGCAGCCCCACGGCCTGCTTCAGCAGCCGCGCCTGCGGATTGGCCGGGTGGAGTTCGAAGTACTGGGCCATGGCGTTGTCAGGCCTTCGCCAGCCGCAGCCGGATGCGCGACTCGTGCACGGTCAGCCAGGCGCCCGCGGCGCCGCACAGCGCGATCAGGCCCATGCCGAACAGCGACCAGCCGTCCGGCATGTGCGAGAACACCAGCCAGCCGCCCAGCATGGCGAAGCCGATCTGCGAGTACAGGTAGGGCGTCAGCGTGGACGCGGGCGTGTTGCGGAAGGCCAGGATCAGCAGGAAGTGCCCCACCGTGGCGCTCAGGCCCATCAGCAACAGGCCGCCCCACAGCCAGGGGCTGCCCAGGTCCGACTGCCAGGCCCAGGGCAGCGCCAGCGACGCCAGCAGCGCGCCCACCCAGCCGGTGTACAGGTGCATGGTGACCGGGTCTTCCGTGCGCGCGAGCTTGCTGGTGATGGCCTGGAACCAGGCGTTGCTGGCCACCAGCCCCAGCGGCAGCAGCATCGCCCAGCTGAAGCTCTCGCCACCGGGCCGGATGATCACCAGAGTGCCGGCAAAGCCGCCGGCCACCAAGGTCCAGCGCAGCGCCGACACCTGCTCTTTCAGGAAGGTGGCGGCCAGCAGCGCGAGCACCAGCGGCGCGATCATCATGATGGCGGTGAACTCGCCCACCGGCAGGTAGCGCAGGCTCAGGTACGCGAGCATGCTGCTGGTCAGCAGCAGCACGCCGCGCAGGACCTGGAACGGCAGGCGCCGCGTGCGCAGCACGGCCAGCCCGCGTTGCGGCAGCACGACGGCCGTGGTCGCGACCGCCTGGAAGGCGTAGCGGAACCACAGCGCCATCAGCATCGGCACCGAGACGCCGACCACCTTGGTCGTGGTGTCCAGCGCGGCAAAGCAGGCGCAGGCGCCCAGCACCAGGACGATGCCGGCCAACTCGCTGCCGGCACTGCGCGGCCACGGGAGTGCCGCGGCGCTCACTGGATGCGGTCCGCCAGCAGGTCCCACACCGGTGTCAGGCCCTCGGGCAGCGGGGGCAGCCGGCCCAGGTCGGTGTGGCTCTCGCCCGGGCTGTGGAAGTCACTGCCGCGCGAGGCGGCCAGCCCGTACTCCTGCGCCGCCAGCGCATACCGCTGCGCCTCTGCCGCGGTGTGGCTGCCGGTGACCACTTCCACGGCCCGCCCGCCGTGCGCCTTGAATTCGGTGAACAGCGCGTGCTCCTCGTTGGCGGTGAACCTGTAGCGCGCCGGGTGGGCGATGACGGCGACGCCGCCGCCTTCGCTGATCCAGTGCACGGCGTCCTTCAGCGCGGCCCAGCGGTGCGGCACGTAGCCGGGCTTGCCCTCGGTGAGGTACTTGCGGAAGACCTCGCCGGTTTCCTTGCAGACGCCGGCCTCCACCAGGTAGCGCGCGAAGTGGGTGCGCGAGATCAGTTCGGGGTTGCCGACGTACTTGAGCGCGCCTTCGTAGGCGCCGTGAATGCCGACCTGGGCCAGCTGCGCAGCCATCTCGCGGGCGCGCTCGCCGCGGCCGCCGCGGGTGGCCGACAGGCCCTGGCGCATGCGCGGGTCCTCGGCGTCGAAGCCCAGCCCGACGATGTGCACGGTTTCGTTGGCGAAGGTCACCGAGATCTCGGTGCCCGTGAGGTATTTCAGGCCCTGGGCGCGGGCCGCGGCGGCGGCGCGCTGCTGGCCGCCGATCTCGTCATGGTCGGTCAGGGCCCACAGCTCGACGCCGTTGGCCTTGGCGCGCGCAGCCAGTTCCTCCGGCGTGAGGGTGCCGTCGGACACGACCGAGTGGCAATGGAGGTCGGCGTTGAGGATGGCCACCCGCCGATTCTAGGAGTGTGGACTCTCCGGCGCCCAGGCAGCCATGGATGACCCTCAATCCAGCGAGCCGGCCTGCAGCCGGATGTCGGCGTTCGTGCGCACCGCGCAGCGCAAGGCCAGCTCCAGCCCGAACACCAGCTGCTCCTGCGTCATCGACGGATGGCCCTGCTCGGGCAGCCAGGGCACGTGCACGAAGCCGCCGCGCACGCCGGCGCAGGCGGGGTCGGTGGCCAGCCGGTGCATCAGGCCGTAGAACACATGGTTGCAGACGAAGGTGCCGGCGGTCTGCGAGACCTCGGCGCGGATGCCTTGCGCGAGCAGCGCCGCCAGCATGGCCTTGATCGGCAGCGTGCCGAAGTAGGCGGCCGGCCCGCCGGCCCGCACCGGCGTGTCGATCGGCTGGGCGCCGGCGTTGTCGGGGATGCGTGCGTCGTCGACGTTGATCGCCACCCGCTCCAGCGAGATCGCGGATCGCCCGCCGGCCTGGCCGGTGCACAGCACCAGTTGCGGCCGGTGCGCGGTGATCAGCTCATCGAGTACCCGCAGGCACAGGCCGAAGCGCGTCGGCAGCTGCGCGGCGACGACGCGGTGGCCTTCCCATTCGAGCCCGTCCAGCGCCTGCACGGCGGCCCAGCTCGGGTTGATCGCCTCACCCCCGAACGGGTCGAAGCCGGTGACGAGGATGCGGCGCGGGCCGACAGCGGCCTTCGGTTCGGTACCTAGCATCGAAACACTGTACTGCAGGGGTCGGCCATGCGCTGGGAAGGCAACCGGGAATCGGGCAACGTCGAGGACATGCGCCGCGGTGGGGGAGGGTTCGGCTTCGGCGGCCGCAGCATCGGGATAGGCACCATCGTGATCGCCCTCGTCGGCGGAGCGATTTCGGCATCAACCCCCTGACGCTGCTGGGCATCCTGGGCGGCGGGCCGGTCTTCACCCACGGCACCAGCGAGCAGCGCCAGCGCTGGTTCGCCACCGGCCTGCGCAGCGGCAGCGTGCAGGCCTGCGACACGTTCAGCGCCCGGGCGATCTGAGCGCCGGCCCGGCGCAATAACCGCGCCGCCAGCCCATCCATGCCCGGGTGCGACAATCGCGGGTTGATGACTGCATCCTTCTCCAAGCTTTCCCTGGCCGAGCCGTTGGCGCGGGCCGTGGCCGAAATGGGCTACGAGCAAATGACGCCGATCCAGGCCCAGGCGATTCCGGTGGTGATGACCGGCCAGGACGTGATGGGCGCCGCCCAGACCGGCACCGGCAAGACGGCCGCCTTCTCCCTGCCGTTGCTGCATCGCCTGCTCAAGCACGAAAACACCTCCACCTCGCCCGCCCGCCACCCGGTGCGCGCGCTGGTGCTGCTGCCCACGCGCGAACTGGCCGACCAGGTGGCCCAGCAGGTCAAGCTGTACGCCAAGCACACCCACCTGCGCAGCACCGTGGTGTTCGGCGGCATCGACATGAAGCCGCAGACCGCCGAGCTGAAGAAGGGCGTGGAGGTGCTGGTGGCCACGCCGGGTCGCCTGCTGGACCACATCGAGGCCAAGAACGCGGTGCTCAACCAGGTCGAGTACGTGGTGCTGGACGAGGCCGACCGCATGCTGGACATCGGCTTCCTGCCCGACCTGCAGCGCATCCTGTCGTACCTGCCCAAGCAGCGCACCACGCTGCTGTTCTCGGCCACCTTCTCGCCCGAGATCCGGCGCCTGGCCAACAGCTACCTGAAGGACCCGGTCACCATCGAGGTGTCGCGGCCCAACGCCACCGCCTCCACCGTCGAGCAGCACTTCTACAGCGTGTCCGACGACGACAAGCGGCGGGCGGTCAAGCAGATCGTGCGCCAGCGCGAGATCGGCCAGGCCTTCGTGTTCGTCAACAGCAAGCTGGGTTGTGCGCGGCTCGCGCGCTCGCTGGAGCGCGAGGGGCTCAAGACCACCGCCCTGCACGGCGACAAGAGCCAGGACGAGCGCCTGAAGGCGCTGGCCGCGTTCAAGGCCGGCGAGGTCGACCTGCTGGTGGCCACCGACGTGGCCGCACGCGGGCTGGACATCAAGGACGTGCCCGCGGTCTTCAACTTCGACGTGCCCTTCAACCCCGAGGACTACATCCACCGCATCGGCCGCACCGGCCGCGCCGGGGCCTCGGGGCTGGCTGTCACGCTGGTGTCGCCCAGCGACAACCGGCTGGTGGCCGACCTGGAGAAGCTGCTGAAGAAAAAGGTGGAGCTCGAGCCGCTCGAGTTCGACGACGAGCGCCCGCGCGGCCGCATCAACGACGGCCGCCGCACCTGGCGCGATCGCGGCGAACTGGGCGACCCGCGCGATGCGCTGGAGCCGTCGCGCGAGCGCGCCGCGGCCCGGCCCTCCCGCCCGCCGCAGGCACCGCGCGATCCCTTCTTCGAGCAGCCCTACCAGCCCCCGGCCGAGGACGTGAAACCCGCCTGGGAAAGCGCCGCCAAGCCGGCGGTCAGCCGGGTGTCGGCCAACATCAGGACGCGGCGCAAGGTGGCGGCGCTGTTCAAGCAGCCGGTGGCGGAGCAGTAGGCCCTCTCTTTGCTAGCCCCCCGGCACCTGCGCCTGTTCGCACTTCACCTGCACCACCTCGCGTGACCCCGTCACCGGGTCGTAGCGCAGGGCGCTGAGGCACCCTCCCCAGACGCAACCGGTGTCCAGCGCGATCACGTCGTCGCGCAGCAGCAGCCCCAGTTGCGACCAGTGCCCGAAGGCGATCGGCGTGCCGGCGGTGCGGCGTCCGGGCACGTCGAACCAGGGCAGCGTCCCCGCCGGCGCCTGGTCGATGCGGCCGCTGGCCTTCAGGTGCATCACGCCCTCGGGCGTGCAGAAGCGCAACCGCGTCAGCGCATTGACGATCACCCGCAGGCGATCGGCGCCGGCGAGCGCATCGTCCCAGCCGGCCGGCTCGTTGCCGTACATCTGCGCCAGGAAATCCACCAGCGCCGGTCCGCGCAGCACCGCCTCGACTTCGCCTGCCAGCGCGAGCACCTGCCCCACGTCCCATTGCGGCAGCACGCCGCCATGCACCATCAGCAGCCCGTGCGCATGCAACGCCATGCGCTGCTGCCGCAGCCAGTCCAGCATCGCTGCGCGGTCCGGCGCCAGCAGCACCGGATCGAGGGTGTCGTTGCGGTGGGGTGCGCGCAGGCCGTGCGCGATGGCCAGCAGGCTCAGGTCGTGGTTGCCCAGCAAGGAGGTCGCCGAGGCGCCCAACGCCATCAGCCGCCGCAGCACCGCAGCCGACCCGGGACCGCGGTTGACCAGGTCGCCCAGCACGATGGCGTGGTCGCGGCTCGGGGAGAAGCCGATCCTGTCGAACAGGCGCCCCAGGGCGGCGTCGCAGCCCTGCACATCCCCGATCAGATAAAGTTGTCCCATCGTGTCCGAACCCCCCCGAGAGCCGTGGATTTTCTGCTGATCGCGCTGTTGACGCTGCTCAACGGCGTGTTCGCGATGTCCGAGATGGCCCTCGCGTCCAGCCGCAAGGCGCGGTTGCTGGCGCTGGCCGAGGACGACGACGCGGGTGCCGCCTCCGCGCTGCGCCTGCTGGAACACCCCACGCAGTTCCTGTCCACCGTGCAGGTGGGCATCACCTCGATCAGCATGCTGATCGGCATCGTCGGCGAGGCCGCGTTCAGCGCCGACCTGGCGCGCTGGATGCAGGGCCTGGGCGCTTCGCCGGGCGTGGCCAGCATCGCCTCCACCGCCATCGTGGTGGTCATCATCACCTTCGTCAGCATCGTGTTCGGCGAGCTGGTGCCCAAGCGCATCGGCCAACTCTATCCGGAGAACGTCGCGCGCAGGGTTTCGCGGCCGATGGACTGGCTGGCGCGCATCGCCTCGCCGTTCGTGCGGCTGCTGGCCGCCACGACGCAGGTCGCGCTGAAGCTGCTGCGCATAGACACCACCCAGGCGCGCGGCATGACCGAGGAGGAGATCGCGCACAGCCTGGAGGAGGGCGTGGACGCCGGCGTGATCGAGGCGCAGGAGCACCAGATGGTGCGCAACGTGTTCCACCTCGACGATCGCCCGCTCACCTCGATGATGGTGCCCCGCTCCGACATCGAGTGGATGGAGGCGTCCGCGTCAGTGGCCGACGGCCTGCACCAGGCCGGCCAGGAAGGCGCGCACTCGTGGTACCCGGTCTGCCGCGGCGGGCTGGACGACGTGCTGGGCATCGTCAGCGTGGGCCGGCTGCTGGCGCTGGGCCCGGATCACCAGGGCACGGTGGAAGCGCAGGCTGTTCCGGCGGCGTTCGTGCCCGAGACGCTGTCGGGCATGGAGCTGCTGGAGCAGTTCCGCCGCAAGTCGCACCGCATGGTGTTCGTGGTCGACGAGTACGGCGTGGTGCAGGGCATGGTGACCCCGCACGACCTGCTGGAGGCCATCACCGGCGAGCTCAGCCCCGAGGCGGTCGGCGAAGCGTGGGCCACGCCACGCGGCGACGGCAGCTGGCTGCTGGACGGGCTGATGCCGGTGGCGGAGCTCAAGGCCCGGCTGGACATCCGCGAGCTGCCCGAGGAGGAGCGCGGGCGCTACAACACCGTGGCGGGGTTGCTGATGTCGGTGTCCGGCCACCTGCCCGAGGTCGGCGAGCGGATAGAGTGCGGAGCCTGGACCTTCGAGGTGGTGGACCTGGACGGCAAGCGCATCGACAAGGTGCTGGCGCTGCCCGGAACGACGCAAACGCAAGAGGAGTGAGGATGTCGGAGACGCTGTATTACGAGAAGCCGGTGCTGCTCAACCGGGAGAAGCACCGCAGCCGCAAGATCCGCCCGAGCAGCGGCTTCGGCTTCGCGCGCAACGCCAACTCGCTGTACCTGGCGGGGATGGAGTTCACCGAGGCTTGCAAGGAATACGCCATCGTCTTCACCAGGCAGGCGGGCGGCAAGGTCGCGCCGGTGGTGATGCTGGGCCTGCGCAATCGCGAGAACCTGTTCGTCGACGCGCAGGACCGCTGGACCGCCGCCTACATCCCGGCCTTCGTGCGCCGCTATCCCTTCGTGCTGGCCGAGCTGCCGGGCGAGCAGATGGGCGTGTGCATCGACGAGGCCTTCCCCGGCCTGAACGAGCAGGAAGGCGAAGCGCTGTTCGACGACAAGGGCGGCAACACGGCCTTCCTGCAGAACGCGCTGGATTTCCTGCAGCGCTACCAGCTCGAGTACCTGCGCACCGAGTCCTTCTGCCGCAAGCTGGCCGACGCCGGCCTGCTGATGGAGATGAGTGCCAAGGCCGACCTGGTCGACGGCCGCAGCTTCACGGTGGCCGGGCTGATGGTGGTCGACGAGAACAAGCTGCGCGAGCTGCCCGACGACAAGGTGCTGTCGCTGTTCCGCACCGGCGAGCTGCACCTGATCTCCATGCACCTGCTGTCGCTGTCCAACCTGCACAAGCTGGTGGACCGGATGGCGCAGCGCGGCCAGGCTCCGGCGCCTTCCCCGGCCGCCGACGACGCCGGCAACGAACCGGCTTCCAAGGCCGCCGCCAGCAGCGGCAAGGCCGGCAAGCCGAAGAAGACCCCCTGATTTCGGCGCATGCCGGACGCACGCACGGGCCTTGCACCGCTGGCCGACCTGTCGCCGGCCAACTTCGCCATCGTCATGGCGACCGGCATGCTCGGGGTGGCCGCCCACCAGCAAGGGCACGAGGCCATCGCCGGTTTCATGCTCGTGGTCTGCGCGCTGGCCTGGCCGCTGCTGGTCGTCCTCTCGCTGGCGCGGTTGGCCCGGCACCGCGGCCGCATGCTGGCCGACCTGTGCGACCACCAGCGCGCGCCCGGCTTCCTCACCACCGTCGCCGGCACCTGCGTGCTGGGCAGCCTGCTGGCGGTGCTGGGTTTCGGCACAGGACCCTCCATGGTCCTCGGCGCCCTCGGCTGCACCTTGTGGCTGGTGCTCACCTACGCCATCCTGATGGCGCTGACCGTGGGCCGCAACAAGCCGCTGCTGGCGGGCGGCATCAGCGGCGCCTGGCTGCTGACGGTGGTGGCCACGCAGTCGATGGCCGTGCTGGCGGCGCTGCTGGCGCCGCACGCGGCGCAGCCGGCGCGGCTGGCGTTGAACTTCGGTGCGCTGTCGGCCTGGTTGTGCGGCGGCATGTTGTACGTGTGGGTGATCTCGCTGATCTTCTACCGGCTGGCCTTCTTCGGCTTCTCGCCGCAGGACCTGACGCCCACCTACTGGATCAACATGGGTGCGATGGCCATCTCGGCGCTGGCCGGCGGGCTGCTGGTGGTCGACGCGGCCGGCGCGCCCTTCCTGCAAGGGCTGCTGCCCTTCGTGAAGGGAGGCACGGTGCTGTACTGGGCGGTGGGCACGTGGTGGATCCCGCTGCTGCTGGCGCTGATCGCCTGGCGCCTGCGGCACGGCCCCGATCCCTGGCGCTACGACGTGGCGTACTGGGGCGCGGTGTTCCCGCTGGGCATGTATTCGGCGGCGACCTACCAGATGTCGCAGGTGCTGGAACTGCAATTCCTGCTGCCGCTGGCGCGGGCGTTCTTCTGGCTGGCGGTGGTGGCGTGGCTGCTCACCGCCCTGGGGTTGGCGCGGCACCTGCTTCGCGTGCGGGAGGGAGCGCGCGCAGCGGCGGCGTGAGGGCGTGAACCCAGTGAAGTGCGATCCAGGCGAATGTTCGGTGCGTCGACGACCCGAATCGGGTTGCCCGGCAAAGGGCAACTCCTGTTGACAACCCAGGACCCGGTGGTCTACCCTTGGTAAGACCACGGTAAGGCAGCTCCGGACGGGCTGCGACATGTAGCAAGGGGCCCCTGAATGTCCAGAGACGAATCACGCTCACCGCACGCGATGGCGGTGCCACGCTGGCCGGCGATCGGCCTCGCGAACGACCACGCCGGATTCCTCCTGAAGGGCTTCGTCCAGAGTGTCCTGGCGCAGCACTGCGATCAGGTCATCGACGTCGGGCCCAACTCGGACTCGCCGGTCGACTTCCCGGATGTCACCCGCCAGGCGATCTCCCTCATCCGCGACGGCAAGGCCAGGCGCGTCATCCTGATCTGCGGCACCGGCGCGGGGGCCTGCATCGCGGCCAACAAGATCCCGGGCATCCGCGCCGCGGTCTGCCACGACACGTTCGTGGCGCGCCAGGCCGTCGAACATGACGACGTCAATGTGCTGTGCATCGGCGCATGGATCATCGGGCCGCAGGTGGCCCGTGACGTGATCGAGACCTTCCTGGCCTCCGAGTTCAGCACGGAAGAACATTTCCGCCGGCGCGTGGAAAAGCTCGGCGAGCTGGAGCAGGAAGCGGCGCGGTCCTTGCTGCAGGGAACGCCAGGAGGCTGAACCGTGCCCGGGATGAGCAAGCCGGTCCAGATCACCCAGCGGGCCGATGCCAAGGAGGATGGGTACGACCGCGTCCTGTCGTTCCTGCGGGACGAGCTGATGTCGGGCCGCCTGAAGGCCGGCGACCGGCTGCTCCCGGAGCGCGACCTCGCCAGCGCGCTCGGCGTCAGCCGGCCGGTGATCCGCGAGGCCCTTACGGCGCTGTCCACGCTGGGAGCGGTAGAGATCCGGCGCGGCTATGGCACGGTGGTCCGGGAGCCGAACTTCACGGCGCTCGCGGATTACTTCAGCCTGGTGCTCGCCCAGCAGGCCGGCGCGGTGGACGACGTGATGCAGGCGCGCATCGCGATCGAGCGGCAGGCGATCCGCCTGGCGTGCACGCGGGCCCTTGCGCCGGACCTGGACAGGCTGGCGCAGGCGCTGCAGGCGATCAAGGAAACCATCGACGATCCCGCGCAAGGCGGTGCGGCGGACTTCCACTTCCACTCGATGATCGTGAAGGCGGCCCACTCCCCGGCGCTCTCCAGCGTCTACGCCGCCGTTGCCAAGCTGCTCCAGGAATCCCACCTGGAACGCAGGAAGGTGATCGCCAGCGTCCCCCAGGTCGATGCCTATCTCATCGACCACCACGAGGCCGTGCTGATGGCGATCCAGCGCAGGAATGCGGCGCAAGCAGAGGCGTTGCTGACGGAGCACTTCGAGATCGGCGCCAACCTGCGCGAGGATGCCGCGGTCACAGCGCGACAACGTGACACCAGGCGCAGCACCCAGCGGGCATGACTCCCGAGATCGTCGTGTTCGGCAGCATGAACATGGACCTGATGGTTCGTGTGGCGCGCGCTCCGCGAGGCGGCGAGACGCTTCAAGGGCTTTCGTTCCTCGCCAATCCCGGCGGCAAGGGCGCGAACCAGGCCGTCGCCTGCGCGCGCCAGGGCGCCCGCGTCGCCATGGTGGGCTGCGTGGGCGAGGATGATTTCGGCAAGACCTTGCGCAACGCACTGGCGCAAGACGGGATCGCCGTCGAGGACGTCCGGACCGTCGAGGGGAGCACCGGAGTGGCCGTCGTGATGGTCGACGATGAGGGCGAGAACCGCATCACCATCATCCCCGGCGCCAACGACCTGCTGAAGGCAAACCCTGCAGCCCTCGCCGGGCAATACCTGCTGTTGCAGTGCGAAGTGCCGATGGCCGAGGTGGTGCTTGCGGCCAGGATCATGCGCGCGAAGGGATCGACCGTAGTGATGAACCCCGCGCCCGTGTGCCGGCTTCCCGACGAACTCTGGTCCCTGGTCGACATCCTCGTGATGAACGAGATCGAAGCCACCGAGCTGGCGGGCCATCCGGTCGCAGATCCTGCCAGCGCGGCGGCTGCTGCGTATTCGCTGCGCCGGCGGGGACCCTCGACGGCGATCGTCACCCTGGGCAGCCAGGGAGTGGTCGTCGCCGATGACAACGGGTGCCGTCACTTTCCCGCGCTTGCGGTGCAGGTGGTCGACACGACTGCCGCGGGCGACACGTTCATCGGCGCCATGTGCGCGGCGCGCGTTGCCGGGCAGTCGACGGACGCCGCAGTGATGCGCGGTATCCAGGCTGCCACGCTGTGCGTCACCCGGGCCGGCGCCCAGGCATCGATCCCGCGGCACCACGAGCTGGAGGATGTGCGGCAAGTGGCCAGCCCCTCCGTCCTGGCCTGTCCATGACCTACCAGTTCGATTTCACCAGCGTGCTTGCGCAATGGCCGCTGTTCCTGCACGGCGCGTGGCTGACCATCAAGTTGTCGGCCGTCGCGACGCTGCTCGGCTTGCTCATCGGAACCCTGTGCGCCATCGGCCGGGGCAGCCGCAACCCCTGGGTGGCGCGCTCCTGCGCGGTCTACGTCGAGGCGATCCGGAACACGCCCCTGCTGGTGCAGATCTTCCTGGTGTATTTCGGGCTCGCCAGCATCGGCCTGAAGGTGCCCGCCTTCATCGCCGCCGTGCTGGCGATGGTCATCAACATCGGTGCGTACACCACCGAAATCATGCGCGCCGGGATCGAGTCGATCCACAGGAGCCAGATCGAGGCGGCGGAGTGCCTCGCCCTTTCGCGCGTGCAGATCTACTGGCACGTGATCCTGCGACCGGCGATGGAGCGGGTCTATCCCGCGCTCACCAGCCAGTTCGTGCTGATGATGCTGGCCACGTCCATCACGTCGGTGATTTCGGCCGAGGAGCTGACGGCGATTGCCAACCGCGTGCAGTCGGACACCTTCCGTTCCTTCGAAACCTACACGATGGTGGCCGTGTTCTATCTCCTGCTGTCCCTCGTGGTGCGAGGCGCCTTCTGGGCCGCCGGGCAGGCGCTGTTCACGCGCCGCCGCAAGCTGGGGACGCCGCTGTGAACATCGCCTTCAACGCGAATCACCTGGTGTTCCTGCTGCAGGCGGCGGGCTGGACCTTGGTGCTTTCACTTATGGCGTTCGTGGGGGGCGGGCTGGTGGGGTTCGTCGTGGCCCTGAGCCGCATCTCGTCCATCCGTTCGCTGCGCTGGCTTTCAACCGGCTACGTGCAGCTGGTGCAAGGCACGCCGCTGCTGATCCTGATGTTCCTGGCGTATTTCGGCCTCAGCATCGTGGGCCTGACGCTGCCCGCCCTGGTGGCGGCCGGCCTCGCGATGACGATCTTCGTCAGCGCGTACATCGGGGAGATCTGGCGCGGCTGCATCCAGGCCGTGCCGCGCACGCAATGGGAAGCGGCGGAGTGCCTGGCGCTGTCCAGGGCGCAGCGCATGCGTTTGGTGGTGTTGCCGCAGGCCTTGCGCATCGCGACCCCGCCCACCGTGGGCTTCATGGTTCAGATCGTCAAGAACACTTCCCTGGCCTCGGTGGTCGGCTTCGTCGAGCTGGCGCGCGCCGGCCAGGTGGTGAACAACTCCATCTTCCAACCGTTCCTGGTCTACATGCTCGTCGCCGGTCTCTACTTCCTGCTTTGCTTTCCCTTGTCGTGGTGGAGCCGACAGCTCGAACGCCGCCTGCTGGTGGCCCATCGCGTGGAGATCTCGGCGTCATGAGCGTCATCGAGCTCGAGAACGTGCACAAGAGCTTCGGCGCGCTGAAGGTGCTCGACGGCGTGAGCTTCAGCGTGGACAAGGGCGAGGTGTTCGCCATCATCGGCCGCAGCGGCTCCGGCAAGAGCACGGCGCTGCGCTGCATCGACCGGCTGGAGCGCATCGACCAAGGGCGCATCCAGGTGTGCGGCCACGAGGTGAGTGGCCCCAGGCTGGACTTGCGCCAGCTGCGGCGCGACGTGGGCATCGTGTTCCAGAGCTACAACCTGTTCCCGCATCTCACGGCCGCCGAGAACATCGCACTGGCGCCGCGCCACAGCAAGGGCAAGACGCGCGCCGAGGCGAAGGAGCTGACCGAACGCGTGCTGGCGCAGGTGGGCCTGTCCGACAAGGCCGGCAGCTACCCGGAGCAGCTTTCGGGCGGCCAGCAGCAGCGCGTGGCCATCGCACGATCGCTCGCGATGGAGCCGCAGGTGATGCTGTTCGACGAAGTCACGTCGGCCCTCGACCCGCAGCTCACGGGCGAGGTCCTCAAGGTCATGGCCGACCTGGCCGCCGGCGGCATGACCATGGTGCTGGTCACCCACGAGATGGCCTTCGCCCGCAATGTCGCCAACACCACCCTGTTCATGCACAGGGGCCGCGTCTGGGAACAAGGCGGCCCCGGCATGTTCGACCGGCCGCAGACGGCGGAACTGCAAGAGTTCCTCGGCGCCGGCCTTTGAGAGTTCCCTGCCCGCAACCACTGGAGACATCATGAGCCCCAAGAACCTCTGCCGCCGCGCACTGCTGCTGGCTTCCCTGTCCATGGCCTTCGTCGGCGCCCACGCCGACACGCTGGACGACATCCGCGCGGCCAAGAAGATCCGCGTGTCGCTCGACCTGGCCGTGCCGCCTTCGGGAATGACCGACGCGAACATGAAGCCCACGGGCTCGGACTACGACACGGCGGTGCTGCTCGCCAAGGACCTCGGGGTCGCCCTCGAAATCGTGCCCACGGTCGGCGCCACCCGCATTCCGAACCTGCAGACCGGCAAGGCGGACGTCATCATCTCCACGCTGGCCTGGACGCCGGAGCGGGCCAAGGTGGTCGACTACTCGATCCCCTACGCGCCCCAGCTCTCGGTGGTGGGCGGCGTGAAGAGCGTCAACGTGAAGAGCATGGCCGACCTGGCCGGCAAGAGCGTCGCGGTCAACCGCAGCACGACGCAGGACAAGGACCTGACGCAGAACGCGAAGGGCGCGACCGTCGTGCGCTACGACGACGATGCCGGCATGATCACCGCGGTGGTGACCGGCCAGGCCGACCTGGTGGGCACGTCGAGCGCCCTGTTCAAGGCGATGCAGGAAAAGGCGCCCCAGCGCCAACTGGAGCAGAAATTCGTGCTGCGCGTCAACGACCTCGGCATCGGCGTACGCAAGGACGACCCGAAGCTGCTGGCCTGGATCAACGACTGGGTGAAGGCCAACCACGCGAACGGCAAGCTCAACGAGATCTTCAAGAAGTACCACGGCGCCGACATTCCGAAGGACGTCGTGGAGAAGTGGGTCAAGTAAGGGCCATGCTGGCCCTGATCGACACCCACCACCACTTCTACGATCCGCAAGCGCACTACTACCCCTGGCTGAACGATGCGGGGCAGCCCCCGCATCGCTACGGTGACCATGCGGCGCTGAAGCGGCCTTACCTGCCGGCGGACTACCGGCGCGACACGGCGGGCGTCGACCTGCTGGGCAGCGTGCACGTCGAGGCCGAGTGGGATCCGAAGGACCCGGTGGGGGAGATGCGCTTCATCGCTTCCCTGCGCGAGCAGTGCGGCCTGCCCTCCGTCGCCGTCGGGCAAGCCTGGCTGCACCAGCCGGACGCGGCCAGCACGCTGGAACAGCTGGCCGCTTTCGATTTCGTGCGCGGCGTGCGCCAGAAGCCGCGCGCGAACCCGGCGCCGGGCGGCCCCCCGGGCGGCATGACGGATGCTGCCTGGCTGCAAGGCTACGCGCGGCTGGAGCCCCTGGGCCTGCACTACGAACTGCAGACGCCGTGGTGGCACCTGCACGAAGCGGTGCGGGTGGCCGGCGAATTCCCGGGAACGCGCATCGTGATCAATCATGCGGGCATGCCGTCGGACCGCAGCGAAGAAGGCTTGCGGGCCTGGCGAACGGCGCTGGCCGGGATGGCCGCCCAGCCCAATGTCGCCATCAAGATCAGCGGCATCGGCGAGGCCGGCTACCGATGGCGGCCGGATGCCAACCGGCGTGTCGTGCAGGAGGTGATAGCCCTGTTCGGGGTGGACCGCTGCATGTTCGGCAGCAACTACCCCGTGGACAGCCTGTGCGCGTCGTACCAGAGCATCTTCGAGGCCTTCGCCGAGCATGTCGCCGACTTCAGCGCGCAGGAGCAGGCGCAGCTGTTCGTGGAGAATGCACGCCGGATCTATCGGATCCCGGCGTAGCGCGTCGAAGACAAACAAGGGTGGAATGGTGAGTGGACGAACGAGCCTCTTCCGCCGCTGCGTGGCGCTGGCCGGCGAAGCAAGTCCTTGGGTGCAGCTCGCCGTGAACGCTGCGATCCGAGCACGCGCGGGCACTAGACGGCGTTGAGCGAACCGGTCCAGCCCTATCCGGCAGAAGCAGTCCTTCCATGCGGCTGCAGTGCAGAGACAGACGTCCGTTCCCCCAGGGCCAGGTGGCCCAAGGGCACCCTGCGCAGCACCGCCGTCAGGGCGATCGGCCCAGCGATGCCCGCCACGAGGCCGCTGAAGAAAAGGACCGGCAGGCCGAAGGCCGCGTCGGTGCGATGGAGCACGATGCGCGAGAACGCCGTGAAGATGCTGTGGAACAGGTAGATGCCGAAAGACCATCGGCCGATCCACGCGAGCCACGGCGCCTGGGGACGAAGGCGCAGCAGGAGCAGGCAGCCACAGAGGCTGGCCGCGAGCGTCCCGGGGCCGAGCTGGATATCCAGCGGCCGCGGCAGCGTGGACCAGTACAGGACAAGGGCGATCAACAGCCCCGTTGCGGCAACCGTGGCCGAGTCGCTCGACACGAAGGCATGGAAGCGGACCGCAGCGATGCCGAGCAGGAAGAACGGCAGCAGGTAGGTCGCACCTTCCAGGCCGAAATAGACCGGCACGGGCGCCGTGACGTGCAGTGCAAACGCGGCGGCCCCGACGATGAGGAACCGGCAAGGGGAGTCGAGCCATCCGTAGCGCTCCATCACCAGGGTGAGCAGGAACACCAGGAAGAGCGACTCCAGGAACCAGTAGTGCGCCACGGGCACGATATGGAGCAGTTCCCAGTCGTAAGGCGCCGCATGGGTTCCGGACGCGAGCGATTGCAGCAGCGCGAAACCGGTGCCAACCAGGATCATCGGGACGAGCAGCCGTCGAACCTTCCCTCCGACGAACTGACCATAGTGGCTTCGGACCGGGCGCATCGCATAGACCAGTCCGGACAGGAAGGTGAACAAGGGCATGCGGAGCAGGGAAAGCCATTCGTTGGCCTGCCTGGCTGGATGCTCCAGGGGCAATCGCAGTCCGGTTACTTCGCTATGGCCCACCACGTGGAACGCGACCAGCAGCAGACAGGCGAGGCCGCGGAGAGTGTCCGTGGTGAGTCTGCCAGGCAGCGGGGGATCCATAGCCGCCCGAATCTTGCGCGTGCCGCCCCTTCACGCTCATGGCTCCATTGGGCAAAGACAGGGGCTCTTTCAGGCTAGCCGGATGACCATCAGGGGACCTTAGTCCTCCCCCGGCCACAACCCCGCACTGGCCAGCAGCTTCGCATCCACGATCCGGATCGACCGCTGCCGGACGTCGATGGCGCCGCGGCTTTCCAGCCTGGCGAAGCAGCGGCTGACGGTCTCCAGCGCCAGCCCGAGCAGGCTGCCGATCTCCTGGCGGCTCATGGGCAGCACGATCTCCTCGTGCGGCAGGCCGGCCGCGCGCAGGCGGCGCACCCAGTCCTCCAGGAACATGGCCAGCCGCTGCTGCGCCTGCACGCCCTGGCCAAGCAGAAGGGCGCGGCGCTCGTGGTTGGTCAGCACCAGGGCGAAGGAGCGCCAGAAGCCTTCCTGCACCTGCAGCGACTGGCGGCACATCTCGCCGGCGTCGAAATAGGAGGCGACGCAGACCTCGGAGTCGTCCAGCGCGATGGCGTCGCAGCCATGGCGGCCGTGCAGCATGCCGTCCAGCCCCAGCAGGTCGCCCGGCAGGTGGAAGCCGATCACCTGCTCGGTGCCCAGCCGGTCGGCGATCACCGTCTTGAAATAGCCGGTGCGCACGGCCTGCACGTGCAGGAACGGATCGCCCTTGCTGAACAGGCGGTCTCCCTTGCGCACCTGCTGGTGGCGGATGCCGATCGGCTCGGGCACCCCGCGTCCGTGCGGGAAGCACAGTGGCAGCAGGCCGCAGGCGGCGCAGGGACTCCCCGCCGCCAGCGGCGGCACGGGCGCGCCGGAAGGGGCCGCCTCCCCGGCGTTGGGTTGCGTGGGCATGTCGAACATCGCGTTCTCCCGTGCCGCGTACAGGAACGGCACATTGACATTCGACCAGTCGCGGGGACCCGCCACCTTGAAGAAGATCAAGGTTTTTTCCCAAAGACGGGTCTATCGTGCGATCCGTTGTTTCCTTCGCGTTCCATTCCCGCCACGTGCCCACCCCATCCGTCACAGCCGAGCCGGCCCGGCTCGAACTGGTCTGCCCCGCGGGCAGCCTGCCCGCGCTGCGCGCCGCCGTCGACGAGGGCGCCGACTGCGTGTACCTCGGGCTGCGCGACGCCACCAACGCCCGCAACTTCGCCGGCCTGAACTTCGACGAGAAGGCCATTGCCGAAGGCATCCGCTACGCCCATGGGCGCGGCCGCAAGGTGCTGATGGCGATCAATACGTACCCGGCACCCGGTGATCCGGGCCGCTGGCGCGCCGCCGTCGACACCGCCGCGGCCATGGGCGTGGATGCGGTGATCCTGGCCGACCCCGGCCTGATGCAGTACGCGGCCCGCAATCACCCGGGCCTGCGCTTGCACCTGTCCGTGCAGGGTTCGGCCACCAACCACGAGGCGATCAACCTGTACCACGAGCAGTTCGGCATCCAGCGCGCGGTGCTGCCGCGGGTGCTGTCGATGGAGCAGGTGCGCCACGTGATCGACCACACGCCGGTGGAGATCGAGGTGTTCGGCTTCGGCAGCCTGTGCGTGATGGTCGAGGGGCGCTGCGCGCTGTCGTCCTATGCCACCGGCGAGTCGCCCAACATGCACGGCGTGTGCTCGCCGGCCAAGTCGGTGCGCTGGGAAGAGAAGCCCGAAGGACTGGAGGCGCGCCTGGGCGGCGTGCTGATCGACCGCTACGCCCCCGGCGAGAAGGCCGGCTATCCCACGCTGTGCAAGGGCCGCTTCGACGTGGCCGACGAGCGCTCCTATTACGCGGTGGAGGAGCCGACCAGCCTGAACACGCTGGAGCTGCTGCCGCAACTGGTCAGGATAGGCGTGCGCGCCGTCAAGATCGAAGGCCGCCAGCGCAGCCCGGCCTACGTGGCGCAGGTCACCCGGGTCTGGCGCGAAGCCATCGACCAGTGCCTGGCGCTGTCGCACCGCTACACCGTCAACACGCGCTGGATGGTGGAACTGGACCAACTCGCCGAAGGCCAGCAGCACACGCTGGGCGCCTACCACCGTCCCTGGAAATGAGCATGCAGTTGTCGCTCGGTCCCATCCAGTACTACTGGCCGCGGCCGGAAGTCCTGTCCTTCTACGCCGACGCCGCCGACTGGCCGGTGGACATCGTCTACCTCGGCGAGGTGGTGTGCTCGCGCCGCCACGAGCTGCGCCCGGCCGACTGGCTGGAGATCGCCCAGATGCTGCAGGACGCCGGCAAGGAGGTGGTGCTGTCCACCCAGGTGCTGCTGGAGTCGGGCAGCGACGTGGCCGCCATGCAGCGCATTGCCGCCAACGCACGCTTCCGCGTCGAAGCCAACGACATGGGCGCGGTGCGCAGCGTCGCCTCGCGCGGGCCCTTCGTGGCCGGCGTGCACCTGAACCTGTTCAACGCCGAGTCGCTGCAGTGGATGGCCGGGCTGGGCGCCAACCGATGGGTGGTGCCGCTGGAGATCGGGCGCGAAGGCCTGCCGGCGCTGCAGGCGGCGCGGCCGGCCGGCTTGCAGACCGAGGTGTTCGCCTTCGGCCGCCTGGCGCTGGCGTACTCGGCGCGCTGCTTCACCGCACGCCACCACAACCTGCCCAAGGACGACTGCGGCTTCCTGTGCATCAACGACCCCGACGGGCTGCTGCTGTCCACCCGCGAAGGCGAGCCCTTCCTGGTGCTCAACGGCATCCAGACGCAATCGGCCCGCGTGCACAGCCTGATCGCCGAAGTGCCCGAGCTGCAGGCCATGGGCGTGGATGTCCTGCGGTTGTCGCCGCAGTCCAGGCACATGGCCGAAGTGGTGCGGCTGTTCGACGCGGTGCGGCGCGGCGAGATGGCGCCGACAGCCGGCCAGCAGGGCCTGCGCGACCTGTTGCCGGGCGAGCCCTGCAACGGGTACTGGCATGGCAAGGCCGGGCTGGAGCAGGTCGGGGGAACGGCTTGATGGCGACGACCGAACTGCGCCTGCCGGAGTGCCCGGCCCCGGTCGCGGCGGTGCTGAACCGGCTGCCTTCGTTCCCGGCCAGCCTGGCGCTGGCCACCGCGCTCAATGTCGGCCTTGCGCCGCAGTTGCCGCTGGACGTGTCCGAGCGCCTGCGTGGAAAGCGCATTCGCATCGGGGTGCGCGATGCCCGCATCCAGCTCGACTTCAGCTGGGACGGCCGGCGTTTCAAGCCGCTGCCGCGCCAGTCGCAGGTCGACCTGGCGATCACCGCCAGCGGTCCCGACTTCCTGCGCCTGGCGCAGCGCGCGGTGGATGCCGACACGCTGTTCTTCGACCGGCGCCTGTCCATGGAGGGCGACACCGAACTGGGCCTGGTGGTGAAGAACACGCTCGATGCGCTGGAGTCGCCGCTGGTACACGTCCGGCGGCTGCGGCGGGGCCGCTCTTGACGTCCTTCATCGTCGGCATCACCGGCGCCAGCGGCGCCGTGTATGGCCGGCGGCTGCTCGAAGTGCTGCGCGGCTGCGAGGGCGTGCGCACGCACCTGGTGATGTCGGAGGCGGCCGGGTGCAGCATCCGGCACGAGCTGGGCGTGGAGCCGCAGGCGCTGGCCGAGCTGGCCGACGTGAGCCACGACCCGCGCGATGTCGGCGCCACCATCGCCAGCGGCAGCTTTCCGTGCAGTGGCATGGTGGTGGCGCCGTGCTCCATGCGCACGCTGGCCGCCATCGCGCACGGCCTGGGCGACAACCTGGTCACGCGCGCGGCCGACGTCACGCTCAAGGAGCGGCGGCGCCTGGTGCTGCTGGCGCGCGAGACGCCGCTGCACCTGGGCCACCTGCGCAACATGGTGGCGGTCACCGAGATGGGCGCCATCGTCTGCCCGCCGGTGCCGGCGTTCTACACGCGTCCGCGCAGCGTCGACGACATCGTCGACCATACCGTCGCCCGCGTGCTGGACCTGCTGGACGTGCCGCACTCGCTGTCGGCGCGCTGGGCCGGATTGCCG
>JAKFEA010000094.1:0-14611 GCA_036675905.1 Acidovorax sp.
CACCTTGGAGTCCTTCATGCCGGCCAGGTGCTGGATGGCGCCGCTGATGCCGGCGGCGATGTACAGCTGCGGCGCGACGATCTTGCCGGTCTGGCCGACCTGCAGGTCGTTGGGCGCGTAGCCCGCGTCCACCGCGGCGCGCGAAGCGCCTATGGCGGCGCCCAGCTTGTCGGCCAGCGGCGTGATCACCTCGTTGAACTTCTCCGCCGAGCCGAGCGCGCGCCCACCCGAAACGATGATCTTGGCCGCGGTGAGTTCGGGCCGGTCGTTCTTGGCGATCTCCTGGCCGACGAAACGGCTCTTGCCGCTGTCGCCGACAGAGCTGGCCGTCTCCACCGCGGCGCTGCCGCCGGTGGCCGGCGCGGCGTCGAAGCCGGTGGTGCGCACCGTGATCACCTTCACCGGGTCCGCGCTCTGCACGGTGGCGATGGCGTTGCCGGCGTAGATCGGCCGCTCGAAGGTGTCGGGCGCGTCCACCTTGGTGATGTCGCTGATCTGGGCCACGTCCAGCTTGGCAGCCACGCGCGGCGCGATGTTCTTGCCGCTGGCGGTGGCCGGAAACAGGATGTGGCTGTAGTCCTTGGCGAGTGCCAGCACCTGGGCCGCCATGTTCTCGGCCAGGCCGTGCGCGAACTGTTCGCCGTCGGCGTGGATCACCTTGGCCACGCCGGCGACCTGCGCGGCGGCCTTGGCCGCTTCACCGGCGTTGTGGCCGGCCACCAGCACGTGGACGTCGCCGCCACAGGCCGCAGCGGCCGTGACGGTGTTGAGGGTCGCGGCCTTGATGGACGCGTTGTCGTGTTCGGCGATGACGAGGGAGGTCATGAATGGGTTTCCTGTGTTTCCGGGTCATTCCCGCGGAAGCGGGAATCCACGAATGCGCAAGGGCGTTGATCGGTGTGCGGATGCGTGGATCCCCGCCTTCGCGGGGATGATCTGAGTCGCTGCGCTTCCTCAGATCACCTTCGCTTCGTTCTTCAGCTTCTCCACCAGCGTCGCCACGTCGGGCACCTTCTGGCCGGCCGAGCGCTTGGGCGGCTCGCTCACTTTCAGGGTCTTGAGCCGCGGCTTGGCGTCCACGCCCAGGTCGGCGGGCGTGACGGTCTCCAGCGGCTTCTTCTTGGCCTTCATGATGTTGGGCAGCGTCACGTAGCGCGGCTCGTTCAGGCGCAGGTCGGTGGTCACCACCGCCGGCAGCGTGATAGCCACCGTCTCCAGCCCGCCGTCGACTTCGCGCGTCACTTGCGCCTTGCCGTCGGCCACTTCGACCTTGCTGGCGAAGGTGGCCTGCGGCAGGTCGGCCAGCGCGGCCAGCATCTGGCCGGTCTGGTTGGCGTCGTCGTCGATCGCCTGCTTGCCCAGGATCACCAGGCCGGGCTGCTCCTTGTCGACCAGCGCCTTGAGGATCTTGGCCACGGCCAGCGGTTGCAGCTCCTCGTCGGTCTGCACCAGGATCGCGCGGTCGGCGCCGATCGCCATGGCGGTGCGCAGGGTTTCCTGGCACTGCTGCACGCCGCAGGACACGGCGATGACCTCGGTGGCCACGCCCTTTTCCTTCAGGCGCACCGCCTCCTCCACCGCGATCTCGTCGAACGGGTTCATGCTCATCTTCACATTGGCGATGTCCACACCCGTGTTGTCCGACTTCACGCGGACCTTCACGTTGTAGTCCACCACCCGCTTGACCGGGACGAGAACCTTCATCAGGGGGCTCCTAGAGGGGAAGAATTGACGTTGACGTAAAGCCCAAAATTCTATGCCGCGGTGGGCATCGATCCCGGGCGAAAAAAGAACGGTCGTTCGCTTTTGATTATAGGGAAGCGAGCGACGCGTCCGGCTCGTGCGTCGTGCCTCGAGTCCTGTCGTCCCAACGACATTCAGCCGACCGCACGGTCGACGAATTCGGGTAATTCAGGACCGACATTCGTCAAGTGCGCGCTTACAGTGCGGCGACCCCTATCCGCAAGGAGCTTTGCACGATGAAACGCCTGTCGCTCTCGGCCGCCGCCCTGGCCGCCGCCTTTGCCTGTGCCCCGGCCGCCGCCCAGACGACGCTGACGCTGTCCAGCTGGGTCCCGCCCACCCACTCGCTGACCCTTGCGCAGAAGGAGTGGTGCGACCTGGTCGCCAAGAACTCCGGCAACAAGATCAAGTGCAACCAGCTGCCGCGCGCCGTGGCAGGGCCCCCCGGCACTTTCGACGCCGTCAAGAACGGCCTCGCCGACGTTTCCTTCCTGGTGCACGGCTACACCCCGGGTCGCTTCGTGATGACCCAGATGGCCGAGTTCCCGTTCCTGGGCGACAACGCCGAGCCGCTGTCGGTGGCGTTCAACCGGGTCGCTTCCAAGCACCCCGAGTTCGCCAAGGAGCACGCCGGCGTGCACGTGCTGACCTACTTCACGCACGGCCCCGGCATGGTGCTCAACACCAAGAAGCCGGTGACCAAGCTGGAGGACCTGCAGGGCCTGAAGTGGCGCGTGGGCGGCGGCATGGTCAACGAGATCGCCAAGACGCTGGGCATGAACGTCACGCTCAAGCCGGCGCCCGAGTCCTACGAGCTGCTGTCCGGCGGCGTGATGGACGGCACGCTGTTCCCGGCCGAGTCGGTCGACTCGTTCAAGCTCGACAAGCTGATCAAGTACGCCACCACCTTCCCCGGCGGCCTGTACAACACCAGCTTCGTCTTCATCATGAACGAAGACAAGTACAAGAAGCTCAGCCCCGAGGAGAAGAAGGCCGTCGACGACGCCTCCGGCGAGGTCGCCGCCCGCATCTTCGGGCGCGGCTGGGACAAGGTGGACAACAAGGCCCTCGAGAACATGCGCGCCAACAACGTGCAGTTCACCAAGGCCGACGCCAAGTTCGTCAACGACGTCAAGAGCCGCACCTCCCAACTGGAGGAGAAGTGGGCCAAGGACGCCGAGGCCAGGGGCCTGAAGGACGCAGCCAAGGTGCTGGCGGAGTTCCGCGCCGAGATCGCCAAGGCGGCCAAGTAAGCGGCGCCACTGCAACCGGGAGGCGGCACCTTCGGGCCCGGGGGTGCCGCCTTCTCACATGGAGGCGCCGGAAGTGACAGGCGCCTGACGGAATACCCAGCATGAGAAAAACCCTGGAGCTGCTGTGCGGACTGCTGTCCGCCGCGGCGCTGTTCGCCATCATGGCGCTCACCTTCTTCGACGTGCTCGGGCGCAAGTTCCTGAGCAACTCCATCACGGGCTCGCTCGAACTCACCGAGCTGATGATGGTGGTGGTGATCTTCAGCGCGCTGCCGCTGGTGTCCGCGCGCGGCGAGCACGTCGAATTCGACTCGCTCGATCCCTACCTGCCCGGCTGGCTGCGGCGCGCGCAGGCGGTCCTTGTCCACCTGCTGTGCGCCGTCGTGCTGTTTGCGCTGGGCTGGCTGATGTGGGACACCGGCCGCCAGTTCCTGGCCACCGGGGAGACCACCGCCCAGTTGCAGATCCTGAAGGCGCCGTTCATGTACGGCATGGGCGTGCTGTGTGCCATCACCGGCGCCATCCACCTGTGGCTGCTCGGCCAGAATCCCGTCGACCGCGCCGAAGGCGAAGGGGCCGCGCTGTGACCGAAGCCCTGCTCGGATTCGGCGCGATCTTCGCGCTCGCCATCATGCGCGTGCCGCTGGCGTTCGCCATGGGCATCGTCGGCTTCGCAGGCATCGGCCTGACGCGCGGCTGGGTGCCGGCCATGGCCAGCACCTCGCAGGCCGTGTACGAGACCGGGTTCGCCTACACCCTGTCGGTGGTGCCGCTGTTCATCCTGATGGGCAACTTCGTGGCGCGCGCCGGCCTCGCGCACGAACTGTTCCAGGCGGCCTATTCCTTCATCGGCCACGTGCGCGGCGGCCTGGCGCACGCCACCATTGCGGCTTGCGCCGGCTTCGGGGCGATCTGCGGCTCCTCCATCGCCACGGCGGCGACCATGAGCCGGGTGGCCTACCCCTCGATGCGCAAGCTCGGCTACAGCGAGTCGCTGTCCACGGGCGTGATGGCTGCCGGCGGCACGCTGGGCATCATGGTGCCGCCCTCCACCATCCTGGTCATCTACGGGATCATCACCCAGTCCAACATCGGCAAGCTGTTCGCGGCCGGCGTCATTCCGGGCCTGCTGACGGCGCTGGCGCTGATGGCTGCCGTCTCGGTGATCACGTCGCGCGACCCCGAGCACGCCCCGCCCGGCGAGCGCGCCACCTGGCCCGAGCGCTGGCGCGCCGTGCGCGGCATCTGGGGCGTGGCGGTGCTGGTGGTGGTGGTGCTGGGCGGCATCTACGGCGGCTTCTTCACGGCCACCGAAGGCGCGGGCTTCGGCGCGTTCGGCGCGTTCCTGTTCGCGCTGCTGCGCGGCCGGCTGACCTGGAAGATCCTCTACCAGGTGCTGGTGGAGTCGGCCCGCACCACGGCCATGCTGTTCACGCTGCTGATCGCGGCGACCATCTTCGCCAACTTCGTGAACTTCACGAGCATGCCGGGCGACCTGCGCGACTGGATCACCCACCTGGGCCTGTCGCCCACCATGATCGTGGTGGCGATGATGGGCATCTACGTGCTGCTGGGCACGGTGATGGAAGAACTGACGATGGTGCTGCTGACCATCCCCCTGTTCTTCCCCATCGTCACCAGCCTCGGTTTCGATCCGATCTGGTTCGGCGTGCTGATCGTGATGGTGGTGCAGATCGGCCTGATCTCGCCGCCGGTGGGCATGAACCTGTTCGTGCTCAACTCGCTGCTGCCCGGCGTCGGCCTGGCCACCATCTTCCGCGGCTGCTGGCCCTTCGTGCTGGTGATGGTGCTGATGCTGGGCCTGCTGATCGCCTTCCCGCAGCTGAGCCTGTGGCTGCCGTCGATGATGAAGTAGGCAGTTGCCGCCTCCGGGTTCAGGCCCGGGCCAGCTCGACGCCTGCCTCGCGCAGCCCCTTGAGGACCGCCAGGTTCACGTCGGACCGCACGTTCAGCTGCAGCGTGCTGGCATCGGGAATCCAGAACTGGATCGTGAATTCCAGCCCGTTCGGCAGGAAGCGGCCCAGCCGCGCGGCAGGCGGCGGGTCGGTCATCACGATCGGCACCGACCGCGCCGCGGCCACCAGCACCTGCTGCACCAGGTCGACGTCGCTGTCGGCAGCGACGGTCACGTCGGTGGTGAGCAGCACCTTCGGGTCGGCGGTCGACAGGTTCTCGGTGCGCTCGATGATCAGCTTCTCGTTGGGCACGATGGACTCGCGCCCGTTGGCCGCGCGGATCAGGGTGTAGCGGGTCTTGATGTCCAGCACCCGCCCCTCGAAGTTGTCGACCTTGACCATGTCGCCGATGCGCAGCGAGCGCTCGAACAGGATCACGAAGCCGCTGATGTAATTGGACGCGAGCTTCTGCAGCCCGAAGCCCAGGCCCACGCCGAGCGCGCCGCCCAGCACCGACAGCGCCGTCAGGTCGATGCCGGTGGCCGACAGCGCGAACAGCAGCGCCATCAGCAGCAGGCCCGCGCGGATCGCGTTGGCCGCCACCTTGCGCAGCGACAGGTCCTGCACCGACGGCTGCAGCACCTGCCGCTCGATCACCGCCGACACCCACAGCGCGGCCACCAGCACCACGCCGGCCCACAGCAGCCCCTCGAACAGCGTCAGCACGCTCACGCGCGACTTGCCGAAGGCGAAGTGGACGGCGTCCAGTTCGTTCATCACCGCGGGCAGCACGCCGGCCACCCACAGCGCCGCCGCCAGCCAAGCGAGCCAGGAGAACCAGCGCTCCACCAGCCGGGCCAGCCCCGAGCTCGGGAAGGCGATCGTCAGCACGCGGGCGATGAAGCGGATGCCGGCCAGCGACAGCAGCACCGGCACCGCCAGCCGCAGCAGCGCGAGCGGCAGGTAGTCGTCGACCACGGCGCGGGCGGCGTAGACCAGCGCCAGCGCCAGCAGCGGGAACAGCAGGCCATCGACGACCATCCGGCCGAACCAGACCGAGCCGCCCCGCCGGCGCCTGCCGATCGCCCAGGACACGCCGGCGGCCAGCAGCAGGCAGCCGAGCAGCACGCCGGCCTCGATCGGGAGGCCGGGGTGGTCCAGGCTCAGGATGAGCCGGCGCAGCGGATTCGGAGTCATCGCGCCGCCCAGCTCCGCCGCCGCGAGTGGGCCCGGGTCAGGCCCACTTCGGCTTGCGCTTCTCGGTGAAGGCCGTCACGCCCTCCTGGGCGCAGCCGTCCATCATGTTGACCGCCATGGTCTGCGCGGCCAGCTGGTAGGCCGCCTCGATGCCCAGCTCGCGTTGGCGATAGAACAGCTCCTTGCCCATGGCCAGCGCCTTGCGCGGCTTGGCCAGGATGCTGGCGACCAGCTTCCCGACTTCTTCGTCCAGCTGCTCCGGCGCGACCACGCGATTGACCAGCCCGCGCTGCTTCGCCTCCTCGGCTGATACGAATTCGCCGGTGACCAGCATCTCCATGGCCTGCTTGGGCGCGACGTTGCGCAGCAGCGGCACGCTGGGCGTGGAGCAGAACAGGCCGAAGTTGACGCCGCTGACCGCGAACTTCGCGTCGGTGGACGCCACCGCCAGGTCGCACTGGGCCACCAGCTGGCAGCCGGCCGCGGTGGCGATGCCGTGCACGCGGGCGATCACCGGCACCGGCAGCTTCTGGATGGACAGCATCACGCGGCTGCACTGCGAGAACAGCTGCTGGTAGTAGGCCAGCTCGGGCCGCGCGATCATTTCCTTGAGGTTGTGGCCCGGGCAGAAGGCCTTGCCCTCGGCGGCGATCACCACCACCCGCACCGACTCGTCGTCGGCCAGCTTGTCCAGCGCGGCCTGCAGCGCGCCCAGCATCTCCTCGCCCAGCGCGTTGAAGTTGCCGGGCCGGTTCATGGTCAGGGTGACGACGCCGCGTGCGTCGCGGGTTTCGAGAATCGGCGGGTTGTCCATGTCAGTGCTCCTTGTAGCTTCGCGATCGTTCACAGGTCCGCCAGCACGCGCACATGCGCCTCGACGCTGCGGCCCAGCGCGTCGAGGTTGTAGCCGCCTTCCAGGCTGGACACGATGCGCCCTTGCGCGTGGCGGTCGGCGATGTCCTTGATGCGCCCGGTGATCCAGGCGTAGTCGTTCTCCGTCAGCCCCAACTGGCCCAGATCATCCTCCCGATGGGCGTCGAAGCCGGCGCTGACGAAAACCATCTGCGGGCGGAACTGCTCCAGCCGCGGGATCCACGTCATCTCGACCAGCTCGCGCACGTCCATGCCGCGGGTGTACGCCGGCACCGGCACGTTGACCATGTTGTCGGCCGCCGGCGTCTCGCCGGTCCAGGGATAGAACGGGTGCTGGAAGATGCCCACCATCAGCACGCGCGGGTCGCCGGCCAGGATGTCCTCGGTGCCGTTGCCGTGGTGCACGTCGAAATCGACGATCGCCACCCGCTTGAGCCCGTGCCGCGCGAGCGCGTAGCGCGCCGCCACCGCCACGTTGTTGAAGAAGCAGAAGCCCATCGCGTGGTCACGGCAGGCATGGTGGCCGGGCGGACGCACCGCGCAGAAGGCGTTGCGGATCTCGCCCGCGATCACCGCGTCGGTGGCCGCCAGCGCAGCGCCGGCCGCGTGCAACGCGGCCTCCCAGGTGTGGGGGTTCAGGGCGGTGTCGGGGTCGAGGTGCGCGTAGCAGCTGCCACCGGCAGCGATCCGGTCCTTCAGCTCCGCGTCCAGGCCGCGCAAGGCGGCGATGTGCATGCGCTCGTGGGCCAGCTCCAGGTCGTACAGCGAGGCCTCGGGGGCTTGGCGCTGGTCCAGCGCATCGAGCACGCCGGTGACCAGCAGGCGATCGTCGATCGCGTCCAGCCGCTGCGGGCACTCGGGGTGGCCCGGTCCCATTTCGTGCAACCGGCACGACCCATGCGTGAAATACCCGGTCTTGTTCGCACTCATGGCTGGCGGCACGCTAAATTCGGATAACGTCACGCCCTGATGGAAGCACGACAAAAACTCAAGGCGCTGCTGGACCAGCTTAACACGGTGATCGTGGGCAAGCCCGACCAGGTGCGCGACTGCGTGGCCTGCCTGCTGGCCGGCGGCCACCTGCTGATCGAGGACGTTCCGGGCGTGGGCAAGACCACCCTCGCGCATGCGCTGGCGCGCTCGTTCGGGCTGCACTTCTCGCGCGTGCAGTTCACCGCCGACCTGATGCCCAGCGACCTGTCGGGCGTGTCGATCTACGAGCGCGGCAAGGAAGCCTTCGTGTTCCACCCCGGCCCGATCTTCGCGCAGGTGCTGCTGGCCGACGAGATCAACCGGGCCAGCCCCAAGACCCAGAGCGCGTTGCTGGAGGCAATGGAGGAAAAGCAGGTCACGGTCGAGGGCGAGACGCGGGCGCTGCCCAGCCCCTTCTTCGTGATCGCCACCCAGAACCCGCACGACCAGCTGGGCACCTTCGCGCTGCCCGAGTCGCAGCTCGACCGCTTCCTGATGCGCATCTCGCTGGGCTACCCGGACCGGGCGGCCGAGCGCGAGCTGCTGTCCGGCGCCGACCGGCGCGACATGGTGGTGGGCATGCCCGGCAAGCTGACCCCGGCCGACCTGGAAGGGCTGCAGCGCCAGGTGATGGCGGTGCACACGGCCGGCGCGCTGCTCGATTACGTGCAGGACCTGGTGGCGGCCACCCGCAGCGGCCGCTGGTTCCTGCAGGGCCTGTCGCCGCGCGCCGGCATCGCGCTGGTGCGCGCGGCCAAGGCGCAGGCGCTGATCAGCGGGCGCGACTACGTGGCGCCCGACGACGTGCAGGCCATCCTGCCGCAGACCATCGCGCACCGGCTGATGCCGGTCGGCGATGCCGGGCGCGGCCCCGTCGAGCAGGTGCGAGCGATGCTGGAGGCGGTGCCGCTCCCGTAATGGCCCACCCCCGAAGCGACTTCGGCTTCCACGACCGATGACCGCGCCCATGGCCTCGATCACGAATGACCCCGTCCTGCCGGCTGCCCACGAGCCCGGCCGGTCGCCATTCGCCGCCTTCAGCCCGTTCGGCTTCGTGCGCCGGCGCTTCCGCGCCTGGTGGCAGGCGCGGCTGCCGCTGTCGGACACGCTGGTCCTCACGCAGCGCAACGTCTACATCCTGCCCACCCGGCCCGGCCTCATGCTGGCGGCGACGCTGCTCGTGCTGCTGGTCGCCTCGATCAACTACCAGCTGAACCTGGGCTACCTGCTGACCTTCCTGCTGGCCGGCAGTGCGGTGGTCGGCATGCACGTGTGCCATGCCACCCTGCGCGGGCTGACGCTCACGCTGGCGCCGCCCGAACCGGTCTTCGCCGGCAGCAACGCGCCGCTGCGCGTGACGCTCACCAATGGCCGCAAGGCCCCGCGCCATGGCATCGGCCTGTCGGTGCTGGATGCCGAGCACGAGGACCGCTGGGCCTGGACCGACGTGCCCAGCCAGGGCATGGCCACCGTTTCGGTCGCCTTCCAGCCGCCCCGGCGCGGGCTGCACCGGGTGCCGCCGCTGACGGCCGAGACCCGCTTCCCGCTGGGCACCTTCCGGGTCTGGACCGTGTGGCGGCCGGCCGCGCAGGTGCTGGTCTGGCCCGCGCCCGAAGCCTTGCCGCCCCCGCTGCCCGAGGGCGAGCCGCGCGCCGGCACCGCCGGCCCCACCCGCGTGCAGATCGCCGGCGAGTTCGACGGCGTGCGTCCCTACCGCCGCGGCGACCCGCTCAAGCTGGTGGTCTGGAAGAAGGCCGCCAAGGCCGACGAACTGGTCAGCCGCGACACCCAGCAGGCGCAGCGGCGCGAGCTGTGGCTGGACTTCGCCCGGGCCGGCGCGGTGGACGGCGAAGCGCGCCTGTCGCGGCTGGCGGCCTGGGTGCTGCAGGCCGACAAGCTGGGCGTGGATTACGGCCTGCGGCTGCCCGGCGTGCAGATCCCGCCCGATGCCGGCGAGAGCCACCGCCGCCGCTGCCTGGAGGCGCTGGCGCTGTGCTGATGCATCGCGCTCCTGCCGCGGCCACGGCGCCTGGCAGTGCGGCGCCGGTGGCGACGCGTCGCTCCTGGTTGTCGGCCGCCGCCTCGCTGCCCCGCGATGCCCGCGACACCTTGTTCCTGCTGGCGGTGATCGGCTGGCTGATCCTGCCGCAGGCGGCGCGCCTGCCCTGGTGGTGCATGGCGCTGGCGGCCGCCATCCTGGCCTGGCGCGGCGTGCTGGCCGTGCGCGGGGCGCCGCTGCCGGGCACCGCCTGGGTGCTGGCACTGCTGGCCGCCACGATCGCCGCCACCTTCATCTCGCACCGCACGCTGCTGGGGCGCGATGCCGGCGTGACGCTGATCGTGGTGCTGCTGGCGCTCAAGACCCTGGAGCTGCGCGCCCGGCGCGATGCCTTCGTGGTGTTCTTCCTCGGCTTCTTCGCGCTGCTGACCCACTTCTTCTTCTCGCAGTCGCTGCTGACCGCGGCGGCGATGCTGGTCGGCCTGCTGGGGCTGCTGACCGCGCTGGTCAACGCCCACATGCCGGTCGGCAAGCCGCCGCTGGCCCAGGCGGCGCGCACGGCCTGCACGATGGCGCTGCTGGGCGCGCCCATCATGGCCGTGCTGTTCATGCTGTTCCCGCGCTTCGCGCCGCTGTGGGGCATTCCGAACGACGGCATGACGGGGCGCACCGGCCTGTCGTCCACCATGCGCGTGGGCACCGTCGCCCAGCTGGCGCTGGAGGAAGGCATCGCGATGCGAGTCAAGTTCGAGGGGGCCATCCCCTCGGCCAGCGACCTGTACTTCCGCGGGCCGGTGCTGTCCAGCTTCGATGGCCGCGAATGGAAACCGCTGCTGCCGCGGCTGGGCGCCTACGTCGCGGCGCTGCTGCCGCCCATGGGGCTGCAGGGCCTGGGCGAGCCGGTGCGCTACACCGTGACGCTGGAGCCGAACAACCGGCCCTGGCTGCTGGTGCTCGACGCCGCCACCCGCGCGCCCACCGGGCCCGGCGTGGAAGCGGTCAGCGGCGGCGAACTGCAGTGGTTCTCCGCCCGGCCGGTCACCGACCTGCTGCGCTACCAGGTCGAGAGCCATCTCGACTGGCGGGCCAACTCGCAGGGGCGCTCGGCCATGCTGCCGCCGCAGTACCGCGAGCTGCCGCCCTCGTACAACCCGCGCACGCTGCAGATGGCGGCCGAGATGATGCGTGCGTCACCGGGCGGCACGGCCGACAAGCCGGCGCTGGTGCAGGCCGCGCTGGAGCGCCTGCGCACCGGCGGCTACGTCTACACGCTGGAGCCGGGCGTCTATGGCGAGCACACCGCCGACGAGTTCTGGTTCGACCGCAAGCAGGGCTTCTGCGAGCACATCGCCTCGGCCTTCGCGGTACTGATGCGTGCCATGGACATCCCGGCGCGCGTGGTCACCGGCTACCAGGGCGGCGAACTCAACGAGGTCGACGGCTACTGGATCCTGCGCCACGCCGACGCCCATGCGTGGACCGAGGTCTGGCTGGCCGACCGCGGCTGGGTGCGCGTGGATCCCACGTCCATGGTCGCGCCCTCGCGCACGGGCTCGCTGCTGCGCCTGCGCGCGCCGCAGGGCGGGTTCGCCACCGCGCTGGCCACCGTCAACCCCACCCTGCTGGCCGGGTTCCGCCAGGCCTGGGAAGCGGTCAACAACCGCTGGAACCAGTGGGTGCTCAACTACACCCAGAGCAAGCAGCTGGACCTGCTGCGCAACCTGGGATTCAAGTCGCCGAGCTGGGAAGACCTCAGCTACGTGCTGATCGCCATCGTCGTCGTGGTCGCGCTGGCCGGGGCCGCCTGGGCGCGCTGGGAGCGCAGCCGGCAGGACCCGTGGCTGCGCCTGCTGGCGCGCGTGCGGCGCAAGCTGCTGGAGGCCGGAGTGCCCTTGTCGCCCGCTGCCGGGCCGCGCCAGATGGCCGCGGCCGTCACCAACCGTTTCGGCGACGAGGGCCAGCCGCTGGCAGACTGGCTGCTGCGCCTGGAAGCGCAGCGCTACGCGGCGCGCGCACCCGCTCCGCTGCCCGCGCTGCAGCGCGAATTCAACCGTTTGTCCTGGCCTGCCTTCCGATGAACTCTGCCCGAGCCGCTGCTGTCCTGGCGGCCCTTGCCCTCGCCCTGCCCGCGCCGGGCGTGCTGGCCAAACCCTCGTCCCCCAAGAAGGTGAAGGTGCAGGCGACCGCACGCCAGGGCACGCCCTACGCGGGGCGCGACGACGCCATGGCTTTTGCCGAACAGCTGGCCGAGCGCCGCGGCCTGGATCCGCAATGGACCCGCCAGGCCGTGGCGCAAGCGCAGCGCCTGCCGGTGATCGAGCGGCTGATGCAGCCGGCGCCGGCCGGCACGCCCAAGAACTGGGCCGTGTACCGCAGCCGCTTCATAGACCCCATCCGCATCCAGGCCGGCGTTCGTTTCTGGCAGGAGAACCGGCAGGCGCTGGCGCGGGCCGAACAGGAATTCGGCGTGCCGGCCGAAATCGTGGTCGGCATCATCGGCGTGGAGACGATCTACGGCCAGCAGATGGGCAGCTTCCGCGTGCTGGACGCGCTGGCCACGCTGGCTTTCGACTTCCCGGCTTCGCACCCGCGCGCGGTCGAGCGCAGCGAGTTCTTCCGCGCCGAGCTGGAGCAGTTCCTGGCCTGGCAGAACCGCATCGGCGGCGACCCCGCGAAGCCGCTGGGCAGCTATGCCGGCGCCATGGGCCTGCCGCAGTTCATGCCCAGCAGCTGGGTGCGCTGGGCGGTCGACTTCGACGGCGACAGCCGCGTCGACCTGTGGCGCAGCCCGGTGGACGCGATCGGCTCGGTGGCCAACTACTTCAAGGCCTTCGGCTGGCAGCCCGGCATGCCCACGCATTACCCGGTGAGCTTCGACAGGGAGCGGCTGGACCTAGACGCGCTGCTGGCGCCCGACATCCTGCCCACCTTCAGCGTGCCGAGCTTCCTCGCCAAGGGCGCGCACCTCGAGGGCGACGCCGTCCACCACGACGGCCCGTTGGCGCTGGTGGAACTGCAGAACGGCGCCGACCCGCCCACCTACGTCGCCGGCACCGAAAACTTCTACGTGATCACCCGCTACAACCAGTCCAGCTACTACGCGATGGCCGTGATCGAACTGGGCCGCGAAGTGAAGGCCGCGCTGCCGCCCTGAAATTGGGGTCAGATACGAATTTCCCTTGTCATCCCGGCGCAAGCCGGGATCCATCTCCCGCCGACTGCGAACAGCGGCACGTGTTCCGGCGCCCGGCGATGGATTGCGGGTCAAGCCCGCAATGACACGGCTTCTGCAAGCCGTGCCGCCACCCGCTCGACTTGCTGCTCGCACGACTCGCCATATCCGCGGCGGAACAGGCGCACCGACGAATACCAGGGCGAGTCCCCGCGATCGAGCAGCCAGCGGGCGTCGGCGTTCGGCGGCAGCAGCACCCAGGTTGGAACGCCGAGCGCTCCCGCGAGGTGTACGGTGGCGGTGTCGACGGTGACCACCAGGTCGAGCTGCCGCAGCATCGCGGCGCTGTCGGCGAAATCGCGCCAGTCGGCGGTCAGGTCCACCAGGCGGGCGGCGTCGACCTCGACGTCCGTCCAGCGCCCTGCCCCGCCCTTTTGCAGGCTGAAGGCCTGCACCCCGGGTACTTCCAGCAAGGGACGCAATCCACTGAGCGCGAAGGAGCGATTGCGATCGTTGGGATGCCCCGGCGCGCCGGCCCAGGCGATGCCGATCTTGAACTTCCCCTGCCAAGGCGCGAGCCGTTGCCCCCATTCCGCCACGCGGTCCACTGGCGCACGCAAGTAGCCCCGAGGCGAAGAGATGTCCTCCAGCGTGGCGCCGAATCGCCCCGGCAGGTCGAGCAACGCGGCATGCAGGTCGGCCTGCACGTCGCGATCGGGGACCAGGCATTCCACGCCGGGAAAGCTCGCCTCCACCAGCGGCACCAGGGCGGTCGGCACCGCGCATACCAGTTCGGCGCCGAGCTGCTGCAACGACGGCAGGTAGCGCAATGCCTGCAAGGTGTCGCCGCGCCCCTGCTCCGCGTAAACCAGCAGGCGCTGCCCATGCAGCGATTGCGAAGGCCCCTGCCACTCCAGCTCGGCCTGGAAGAAGGGCGGCCGGCGCACCCGCGACGGATCGTCCCAGCGCCGGCCGAACTCGCTCCAGCCCTCCGGCAGCCGGCCGGCCAGCAGCAGGCAGCTGGCCAGGTCCTGCCGTGCCGCGGCGAGCTGGGGATCCAACGTCAGCGCACGGCGCAACTGCAACTCGGCCTCCTCGATGCGACGCAAATGCAGCAGCGCCACGCCCAGCATGCGCACGGCCTGCGCGTGATTGGGCGCCAGGTGCACGGCCGCGCGCGCGTGGGCGAGGCAGCGGTCGAACTCGCCGAGCCGCCACAGCACGCCGGCCAGTTCCACGTGCGCCTCCAGGAAGCCGGGCTCCTGCACCGCCGCCTCGCGAAAGCGATCGGCCGCCGCTTCCAGTTCACCCGCCTGCGCCAGGCACTGGCCGTAGTGCAGCAGCGTGTAGCGATCGCGGTCGCCGATCTCCTCGTACAGCCGCCGGTAGGCCGCCAGGGCGTTGGCGTGCTCGCCCGATTGCAGCAGGCGCTCGGCCTGCTGGGCGAACAGGAAGGTGGTGGCGGCGAATTCGGGCTGCATGGCGG
>JAKFEA010000095.1:0-14529 GCA_036675905.1 Acidovorax sp.
TACTCGGCCTTGAGCTTCTTCGTGTACGGCTCGTCGATGATGAGGCCGTAGTCGTAGTTCAGCTCCTCGCCGGCGCGGATGTTGCGCAGCGCCTTGATGAAGACCCGGCCGTCCTGCTCGTCGGCCTCGCAGTTCGGGTCGCAGGAGTGGTTGATCCAGCGCGAGGCGTTGCCGCCGTACAGCGCGTCGATCACCCGGTCCTCGTCGACGTGGAAGTAAAAGGTATGGTTCGGGTCCGCGGGGTCGTGCGGATGGCGGCGCTGTGCCTCCTTCCACGTGATGATCTCGCCCACATACTCGATGATGGTCTCGCCTTCCGCAATGTCCTGCAATGCGAACACGCCCTTGCCGTGGATGCCCGACCGGCGTGCCTGGATTCGCCGGCCGCCCCCTGCTTTTGCTGGCATGGAAAAAACTCTGATAAGTTGGTTGCACACACGCACGCGTGCGCGTATGCGCGCGTGGAAAGAGCCGGGATTGTAGGAACATGGGAAAGACTCTGGTCATTGCCGAGAAGCCTTCGGTGGCGCAGGACATCGTGCGCGCGCTGGCGCCGGTCGCAGGCAGGTTCGACAAGCACGACGAGTACTTCGAGGCCGAGCGCTTCGTCGTCACCAGTGCCGTCGGCCACCTGGTGGAGATCCAGGCGCCCGAGGAGTTCGACGTCAAGCGCGGCAAGTGGAGCTTCGCCCACCTGCCGGTGATCCCGCCGTACTTCGACTTGAAGCCGGTCGACAAGACCAAGTCGCGGCTCAACGCGGTGGTGCGGCTGGCCAAGCGCAAGGACGTGAGCGAACTGGTCAACGCCTGCGACGCGGGGCGCGAGGGCGAACTGATCTTCCGCCTGATCGAGCAGTTCGCCGGGGGCGGCAAACCGCTGGGCAAGCCGGTTCGCCGGCTGTGGCTGCAGTCGATGACGCCGCAGGCCATCCGGGACGGTTTCGACCAGCTGCGCACCGACCGCCAGATGGAAGGGCTGGCTTCGGCAGCGCGCTCCCGCTCGGAGGCCGACTGGCTGGTCGGCATCAACGGCACGCGGGCGATGACCGCCTTCAATTCGCGCGACGGCGGCTTCTTCCTCACCACCGTGGGCCGGGTGCAGACGCCCACGCTGGCGGTGGTGGTCGAGCGCGAGGAGCAGATCCGCAAGTTCGTCAGCCGCGACTACTGGGAGGTCCACGCCAGCTTCCTGGCCGAGGCCGGCGACTACCCGGGCAAGTGGTTCGACCCGAAGTGGAAGAAGAACCCCGACGACGCCGAGCAGAAGGCCGACCGCATCTGGTCGCTCAAGGAAGCGCAGGCGATCGCCGACGCCGTCCGCGGCAAGGCCGCCACGGTCACCGAGGAATCCAAGCCGCAGACGCGGGCCGCGCCGCCGCTGTTCGACCTGACTTCGCTGCAGCGCGAGGCCAACGGCCGCTTCGGCTACTCGGCCAAGACCACGCTGGCGCTGGCCCAGTCGCTGTACGAGCGCCACAAGGCACTGACCTACCCGCGCACCGACTCCAAGCACCTTCCCGAGGACTACCTGCACACGGTGAACGAGACCATGGGCATGCTGGCCGGCAGCGGCCTGGGCCACCTGGCCCCCTTCGCCCGGCAAGCGCTGGACAAGGGCTACGTCAAGCCGACCAAGCGGGTGTTCGACAACGGCAAGGTCAGCGACCACTTCGCGATCATCCCGACGCTGCAGGCGCCGCACGGCCTGTCCGACGCCGAGCAGAAGGTGTACGACCTGGTGGTGCGCCGCTTCCTGTCGGTGTTCTTCCCCAGTGCCGAGTACCTGGTCACCACCCGCATCAGCCAGGTGGTGGGTCACAGTTTCCGCACCGACGGCAAGGTGCTGGTCAAGCCGGGCTGGCTGGCGATCTGGGGCAAGGAAGCCGACTCCGGCGATGCCGCCGACGAGAACAGCCGCACGCTGGTGCCGGTACAGCCCGGCGAGATGGTGCGCACCGAATCGGTGGAAGCGCGCGGCCTGAAGACCCGCCCGCCGGCACGCTACTCGGAAGCCACGCTGCTCGGCGCCATGGAGACGGCCGGCAAGAACATCGAGGACGAGGAGCTGCGCGACGCGATGCAGGAAAAGGGACTGGGCACCCCGGCCACCCGCGCCGCCACCATCGAAGGCCTGATCACCGAGAAGTACATGCTGCGCGAGGGCCGCGAACTGGTGCCCACCGCCAAGGCGTTCCAGCTGATGACGCTGCTGCGCGGGCTTGGGGTGGAGGAACTGACCCGGCCCGAGCTGACCGGCGAGTGGGAATACAAGCTGGCGCAGATGGAGCACGGCCGCCTGTCGCGCGACGCGTTCATGCGCGAGATCGCCGAGATGACGCGGCACATCGTCAGGAAGGCCAAGGAGTACGACCGCGACACGGTGCCGGGCGACTACGCCACGCTCGCCACGCCGTGTCCGAACTGCGGCGGGGTGGTGAAGGAAAACTACCGCCGCTACGCCTGCACCGGCCGCAGCGGGACGGGCGAGGATGCCTGCGGTTTTTCCTTCACCAAGATTCCGGCCGGCCGCGCCTTCGAGATCCAGGAGGCCGAACAGTTCCTGCGCGACAAGCGCCTCGGGCCGCTGGAGGGCTTCCGCTCCAAGGCCGGCTGGCCGTTCACCGCCGAGATCGCGCTGAAGTTCGATGAAGAGGACAAGAACTGGAAGCTGGAGTTCGACTTCGGCGACGAGGGCGATCCGTCCGAAACGGGCGAGCTGATCGACTTCAGCGGCCAGGAGCCGCTGGGCCGCTGCCCCAAGTGCGGCGGCCGCGTGTTCGAGTGGGGCAAGAACTACGTCTGCGAGAACTCGGTTCCCACCGCCGCGCAGCCCACGCCCAGCTGCGACTTCAAGAGCGGCCAGGTGATCCTGCAGCAACCGGTCGAGCGCGAGCAGATGGCCAAGCTGCTGGCCACCGGCAAGACCGACTTGCTGGACAAGTTCGTGTCGATGCGCACCCGCCGTGCGTTCAAGGCCTTCCTGGCCTGGGATGCCGAAGCGGGCAAGGTCAACTTCGAGTTCGAGCCGCGCACGAGCAAGTTCCCGCCGCGCAAGGGTGCGGCCGGCAAGGCCGCCCGCGAGCCGGCGGCGAAGTACGCGGGCAAGGCCGCGGCGAAGAAGAGCGCCGCGAAAGCGCCGGCCGCCGCGAAGAAGGCCGCTGCCAAGCCCAAAGCCCCGCGCAAGGCCGGCCCCGGACTGACACCCAGTCCCGAGCTGGCCGCGGTGATCGGGCCCGATCCGCTGCCGCGCACGGAGGTGATCAGGAAGCTGTGGGACTACATCAAGGCCAACGGCTTGCAGGATGCGCAGAACAAGCGCGCGATCAACGCGGATCCCAAGTTGCAAGCGGTGTTCGGCAAGCCCCAGGTGACCATGTTCGAGCTCGCCGGCATCGTCGGCAAGCACCTGGGTTAGCCGATCGGGTCAGGCGGCGTCCGGGGCCCTGCGCAGCGCTGCGCAGGGCGTTCAGGCCGCCTCGGCCCAATCGGCCGATTGATCCCGGGGCCGCGCATGGCCCAGCAGCCAGTAGGTCAGCACCCGGCCGCGGCCCTGCAGCTCCACCAATCCGCGCGCCGTGAAGGCAAAGCCCTCGCCGGCCTGCCGCACCACCGTCTCGCTGACCTGGATGCTGCCGGCGCGGCCGGCCGACTCGAGTCGGCTGGCGACGTTGACGGTGTCGCCCCACACGTCGTAGAGGAAACGCTGCGCGCCCAGCACGCCGCCGACCGCCGGGCCTGCATGGATGCCGATGCGCATGGCCATGGAAGTGCCGTTCGCGTGGTTGTAGTGCTCCAGGGCGCCGCGCAGGTCCAGCGCCAGCCGGCACAGGGCCGGCACGCCGGCGTGCGAGACGACCATGTAGGCGTCGCCTATGGTCTTGATCTTCTCGACACGGTGCCGCTGCACCAGTTCGTCGAAGGACGAGAAGATCTCGCCGAGCACCAGCACCAGCGCATCCGGAGGCAACCGGCTGGAAAACCGGGTGAATCCGGCGATGTCGGCAAACAGCACGCCCAGGTTGTCGAACTTGCGCGCCTGCACCCGGCCCTCGCGCTTGATCTCCTCGGCCACCGCCTGCGGCAGCACGTTGTGCAGCACCTCGTCGGCCCGTGCACGCTCCGTCTCCGCGCGCTGTGTCTCGGCATACAACGCGCGGTCGCGCGACCATGTGAAGCGGTCCAGCCACAGGCACAGCATCACCACGCAGAAGGGGTTGGCGAGTCCGGCGGCCACCCGAGCCGCGTCGCCGCCTTCGCGCAGCCACACCGGCACCGCGATGGCAAAGAGGCTGGCGGCATACAGCGGCTGCCGGATACGGCGTGGGGTGGCGGCGACTGCAGCGCCGAAGGTCATGCCGGCGGCGTAGATGGAGAAGTCGCCGCGCAGGCCGCCATCGACCATGCCGATCCAGGTGCACAGGCCGATGAACAGTGCGCAGAAGACGTACAGCGGCGCCTCTCGGCCGCGCAGCGTGGGCCACAGCCGGTCGGCGGCGATCAGCCCGAGGCAGACCGCTTCGGCGCTCAACTGCCAGGCGATCAGCCAGCCGATGCCGTCCAGCCCGCCGGCGCGCAGCAGCGGCACGTCGGTCACCAGCGCTGCCGGCGGCAGCAGCAGGGCCACCACCTTGCAGTAGCGAACGCTCAGGCCCCAGCTCCTGCGGGTGAGCCAATGCCGGAATGCCGGATCGTCCATGCGCCCCTCGCCGGCCCGCGCACCGGGCGGGCGGAGGGGCACGATAGGGCGGCCGGAACGAAAAAACGCGCCCGACGGGGCGCGTTCTTCATCCGTTCTGACGATCGGTCAGCGGGCGGCGACGACCCGCACCATCTCCAGTACCTTGTTGGAGTAGCCCCATTCGTTGTCGTACCAGCTGACCACCTTGATGAAGGTGCCGTCCAGCGCGATGCCGGCGTCGGCGTCGAAGATCGAGGTGCGCGCATCGCCGCGGAAGTCGGTGGCAACCACCTTGTCCTCGGTGTAGCCCAGGATGCCCTTGAGCGGGCCCTCGCTCTGCGCCTTCATCTCGGCACAGATCTCCTTGTAGCTGGCTTCCTTGTCCAGCTCCACGGTCAGGTCGACCACCGACACGTTGGAGGTCGGCACGCGGAAGGACATGCCGGTCAGCTTCTTGTTCAGCTCGGGGATGACCACGCCCACCGCCTTGGCCGCGCCGGTGGAGGAGGGAATGATGTTCTCCAGGATGCCGCGGCCGCCGCGCCAGTCCTTGTTGCTGGGGCCGTCCACGGTCTTCTGGGTCGCGGTGGCGGCGTGCACGGTGGTCATCAGGCCGCGCTTGATGCCCCACTTGTCGTTGAGCACCTTGGCCACCGGTGCCAGGCAGTTGGTGGTGCACGAGGCATTGGAGATGATCGCCTCGCCCTTGTAGGTCTTGTGGTTGACGCCGAACACGAACATCGGCGTGTCGTCCTTGGACGGCGCGGACATGATCACCTTCTTCGCGCCGGCGTTGATGTGCTTCTGCGCGCCTTCCTTCGTCAGGAAGATGCCGGTGGACTCGACCACCAGCTCGGCGCCGATGGCGCCCCAGTTCAGCTCGGCGGGATCCTTCAGGGCCGTGAGGCGGATGCGCTTGCCGTTGACCACGAGCGTGCTGCCGTCGACGGACACCTCGCCCTTGAAGCGGCCGTGCACGCTGTCGTACTGCAGCATGTAGGCCAGGTAGTCGGGCTCCAGCAGGTCGTTGATGCCGACGACCTCGATGTCGTTGAAGTTCTGCACCGCGGCGCGGAACACCATGCGGCCGATGCGGCCGAACCCGTTGATCCCGATCTTGATGGTCATCTTGCTTTCCCGATGGTTGGACAAATGCGCTCGGCGGGCGTCCTCGCGGTCCCGCTCCAGGTTCCGATTTTGCCCACCGGCCCCTTGTCGAGCTGCGGGCAAGGCCTCGTTCGGGCCATGGTTCAACGCGCCAGCGCCGTGCGGACGGTATTCGCGACGTTCTCCGGCGTGAAGCCGAAGTGCTTGAACAGCACGCTGGCCGGCGCCGATTCGCCGTAGCTGTCGATGCCGACCACGGCGGCGCAGCCGTACTTCCACCAGAAGTCGGTCACCCCCGCCTCCACCGCGATGCGCGGCAGCGCCGGCGGCAGCACTTCCTGCTTGTAGGCCCGGCTCTGGCGGTCGAAGGTGGTGGTGCTGGGCATGGACACCACGCGCACGCCGATGCCGTCCTGGGCCAGCAGCTCCTGCGCCTTCAGCGCCAGCTGCACCTCCGAGCCGGTGGCGATGATCACGGCCTGCGCGCGCGCCAGCCCCACCTCGGTCGGCTCGGCCAGCACGTAGCCGCCCTTGCTGATGTCCTCCAGCCCGGCCTTGGGCGCGTAGGGCAGGTTCTGCCGCGACAGCAGCAGCGCCGTCGGCCGGCTCATGTTCTGCAGCGCCACCGCCCAGGCCACCGTCGTCTCGGCCGTGTCGCCGGGACGCCAGACGTCCAGGTTGGGAATCAGCCGCAGGCTGGCGGCGTGCTCGATGGACTGGTGCGTAGGGCCGTCCTCGCCCAGGCCGATCGAGTCGTGCGTGAACACGTGCACCACGCGCTGCTTCATCAGCGCCGCCATCCGGATCGCATTGCGGCTGTAGTCGCTGAACGTCAGGAAGGTGCCGCCATAGGGGATGTAGCCGCCGTGCAGCGCGATGCCGTTCAGGATGGCCGCCATCCCGAACTCGCGCACGCCGTAGTTGATGTGGCGGCCGATGCGCCCTTGCTCGTCGCGCTTGACGTCGCCGGCGGCGTCGAAGCGCAGCGGCGGCGTGCTCCTGGTGTTGGTGAGGTTGGAGCCGGTCAGGTCGGCGCTGCCGCCCAGCAGTTCGGGCAGGGCCGCGGTGAACGCCTCCAGCGCCAGCTGCGAGGCCTTGCGGGACGCCACGGTTTCCGCTTTGGCGTGCGCGGCAACAGCCGCGTCCACTGCCACCTGCGCGAAATTGCGCGGCAACTCGCCTTTCATGCGGCGCACGAACTCGGCCGCGGCTTCGGGGTACGCGGCCTTGTAGGCGGCGAAGCGGGCTTCCCATTCAGCCTGGGCAGTCCGGCCCTTGGCCTTGGCATCCCAGGCGTCGTACACGGCTTGCGGCACCACGAAGGGATCGTGCGGCCAGCCCAGCGCCTCGCGGGTGAGCTTGACCTCCTCCAGCCCCAGCGCCTCGCCGTGCGCCTTGGCGGTGTTGACGCGGTTCGGGCTGCCCTTGCCGATCTGGGTCCGGGCCACGACCAGGGTCGGGCGCTCGGCACTGCCACCCACGCCCTGGCGGGCGTCGGCCATGGCGCGGTCCACCGCGTCGATGTCATGGCCGTCGATCGGGCCGACCACGTTCCAGCCGTAGGCGCGGAAGCGTGCCGGCGTGTCGTCGATGAACCAGGGTGCGACCTGGCCGTCGATGGAGATGCCGTTGTCGTCGTAGACGGCGACCAGCTTGTTCAGCTTCCAGGCACCGGCCAGCGCGCACGCCTCGTGGCTGATGCCCTCCATTAGGCAGCCGTCGCCCAGGAAGACGTGGGTGAAGTGGTCGACGATGACGTGGCCGTCGCGGTTGAACTCGGCAGCCAGCAGCTTCTCGGCCAGTGCCATGCCGACCGCGTTGGTCAGCCCCTGGCCCAGCGGGCCGGTGGTGGTTTCCACGCCCGGCGTGACGCCGACTTCGGGGTGGCCGGCCGTCTTGCTGTGCAGCTGGCGGAAGTTCTTCAGCTCCTGCAGCGGCAGGTCGTAGCCGGTGAGGTGCAGCAGCGAATAGACCAGCATGGAGCCGTGGCCGTTGGACAGCACGAAGCGGTCGCGGTCGAACCAGTGCGGATCGGCCGGGTTGTGCTTCAGGTGGCGATGCCACAGGGCCACGGCGATGTCGGCCATGCCCATGGGCGCGCCCGGGTGGCCCGAGTTCGCCTGCTGCACGGCGTCCATGGACAGGACACGGATCGCATTGGCCATCTGGACGGCATCCAGCTTCGCCCCGGCGGCGACAGGTTCGGCCGGTGCGGAAACAGCAGAGTGGAGGGACATGGGCGCGCGCCTAGGGGAAACCCGCAATTTTAGCGGTTGAGGTCAGGGTCCTCCGCTGCGCCGGGATGCCAGGCCCTTCGTCTACAGTCGAACGCATGCGAGGCCTGCACCTCACCGCCGATCTCTACCAGTGCCGCTGCGAAGCGCACTGGCTTACCGAGCCGCAGCAGCTCGGGCAGTGGTCGCGCCAGGCCGCCGAAGCGGTTGGCCTGCCGGTCGAGCGCGAGCTGTCGTACGCCGCAGGCGATGGCGGCGCCAGCACCGCGCTGCTGCTGCGCGGCTCGCACGTGCTGCTGCACACCTGGCCGACGGAGCGCGGGGTAATGGTGGACGTGTGCCTGTCGGACGCGCAGGAAGATCTTTCGGCCAAGGCCCGCGGCCTCATGGAAGCGCTGGTGCGGCGCTTCCAGCCGGAGTGGACCGAGCAGCGCTCGCTCGACCGTGGAGGCGGCGAGTGACGGCGGCGCAGGCCATGGTGCTCGCCGCCGGCCGCGGCGAGCGCATGCGGCCGCTGACCGATGCCTGCCCCAAACCGCTGCTGCCGGTGCGCGGCACGCCGCTGATCGGCTGGCACCTGGACGCGCTCGCGCGGGCCGGCTACCGGCAGGCGGTGATCAACACCGCCTGGCTGGGCGAGCAACTCGAGCAGCGCTACGGCGAGCACCACGGCCCGCTGCAGCTGGCCTGGTCGCGCGAAGGGCGCGACTTCGGCGGCGCGCTGGAGACGGCGGGCGGCATCGCGCGGGCCTTGCCGCTGCTGGACGAGGTGTTCTGGGTGCTGGCCGGCGACGTCTACGTGCCGGGCTTCGACTTCTCACTGCAGGCGCTGCGACGCTTTGCCGCCGGCCCGCGGCTGGCCCACCTGTACCTGGTGCGCAATCCGTCCCACAACCCGGCCGGCGACTTCGCCATTGCCGCCGGCGGCCTGCTCTCGAATGCGCGTGAAGGGCGCTTGACCTTTTCGACCATCGGGCTGTACCGCAAGGCCTTCTTTGCCGGGCTGCCCGCCGGCAACCCCGGGGGATTGAAAGTCCCGCTCGCCCCGATGCTGCGGCAGGCGGCCGACAATGGGCAGGTCAGCGCGCAGCTGTACGACGGCGACTGGACCGACGTCGGCACGCCGCAGCGGCTGGCGCAACTCAACGCAGCATGAACAAGACCCTTTATGCCGACCGCCGCGCGCGCGTCGCCAAAGCCATCGGCCCCGGCGGCATCGCGCTGGTGCCGACCGCACCCGAGCGGCCGCGCAACCGGGACAGCGACTTCCCGTACCGGCACGACAGCTACTTCCACTACCTGACCGGGTTCGCGGAGCCGAACGCCTTCCTGGTGATCGCCGGCGACGGCGCCAGCACGCTGTTCTGCGCACCCAAGGACCTGGAGCGCGAGATCTGGGACGGCTATCGGCTCGGCCCCGCGGCGGCGCCGGAAGCCTTGGGCGTGCAGGACGCGCACTCGATCGACGAACTCGAGTCGATGTTGCCGCAGCTGCTGGAGAACCGCGAGGCGGTCTGGTACCCCTTTGCCATCCACCCCGGCCTGGAAGCGCGCGTGGGCGGCTGGCTGAACCGGGTGCGTGCGCGCGTGCGCTACGGCGCGCTGTGCCCGGAGCGGCAGGACGACCTGTGCGCCGTGCTCGATGAAATGCGGCTGGTCAAGGACGCGCAGGAGCAGGACACCATGCGGCGCGCCGCGCAGATCAGCGCGCGCGGCCACGTGCGCGCCATGCAGCTGTCGGCGCGGTTGCTGCGCGAGGGCCGGGACGTTCGCGAGTACCACCTGGACGCCGAGCTGCTGCACGAATTCCGCATGGGCGGCTCGCAATTCCCGGCCTACAGCTCCATCGTCGCGGCCGGTGCCAACGCCTGCGTGCTGCACTACCGCGCCGCCGACACGCCGGTGCGCGCCGGCGAGCTGGTGCTGATCGACGCCGGCTGCGAGCTCGATGGCTACGCCAGCGACATCACCCGCACCTTCCCGGCCGACGGCCGCTTCAGCGGACCGCAGCGCGACTTGTACGAACTGGTGCTGGCCTCGCAAGAGGCCGCCGTAGCCGCCACCCGTGCCGGCGCGCGCTTCAACGACCCGCACGAGGCCACCGTCAAGGTGCTGGCGCAGGGCCTGCTGGACCTGGGCCTGCTCGATCGCGGCAAGGTCGGTGGCGCGGACGACGTGGTCGAGCAGCGCGCCTACTTCCCGTTCTACATGCACCGCACCGGCCACTGGCTGGGCATGGACGTGCACGACTGCGGCAGCTACGTGGAGCCCTCGGAAGTGGGCGAGGTCAGCGAGCGCAAGGATCCGCTGTCCGGCGAGGTGATCAAGAACCGCCCGAGCCGCATCCTGCGGCCCGGCATGGTGCTGACCATCGAGCCGGGGTTGTACGTGCGGCCGGCCGAAGGCGTGCCGGAGCGCTTCCACAACCTGGGCATCCGCATCGAGGACGACGCCATCGTCACCGAAGGCGGCTGCGAGCTGATCACGCGCGGCGTACCGGTCAAGCCGGACGAGATCGAAGCGCTGATGCGCGCCTGACCGGCGCGTACGCAGGAACCCGTACCGGGGTTTCCACGTAGCGCGCGCCTACAATCGCGGCCCCGATTGCCCGCGCGGCGGCCCGCGGCGGCCATCGCGCAAGAGGAGAACAACGCATGCCCCCGATCGAATCGCAATACTCGGCCGCCAGCCGCGCCGAGTTGCGCCAGGCCGCCCTCGAATACCACGAGCACCCGACACCCGGAAAGATCGCGCTGCACGCGACCAAGCAGCTGCTCAACCAGCATGACCTGGCGCTGGCTTATTCGCCGGGCGTGGCGGCTCCGTGCGAGGAGATCGTGCGCGACCCCGCCGAGGCGTTCCGCTACACCGCGCGCGGCAACCTGGTGGGGGTGGTCACCAACGGCACCGCGGTGCTGGGACTGGGCGACATCGGCCCGCTGGCCTCCAAGCCGGTGATGGAAGGCAAGGGCGTGCTGTTCAAGAAGTTCGCCGGCATCGACGTGTTCGACATCGAATTGAACGAGAAGGACCCGGACCGGCTGGTGGAGGTGATCGCCGCGATGGAGCCCACCTTCGGCGGCATCAACCTGGAGGACATCAAGGCGCCCGACTGCTTCTACGTCGAGCGCAAGCTGCGCGAGCGCCTGCGCATCCCGGTGTTCCACGACGACCAGCACGGCACCGCCATCGTGGTCGGCGCGGCCATCCTCAACGGGCTGCGGGTGATCGGCAAGGAGCTGTCGCAGGTCAAGCTGGTGACCTCCGGCGCCGGCGCCGCGGCGCTGGCCTGCCTGAACCTGCTGCTCAAGCTGGGCGTGCCGCGCCAGAACATCTTCGCGACCGACCTGGCCGGCGTGGTCTACAAGGGCCGCACCGAGCTGATGGACGAGGACAAGGCGCAGTTCGCGCAGGAGACCCCGGCGCGCACGCTGGCCGAGGTGATCGAGGGGGCCGACATCTTCCTGGGCCTGTCGGCCGGCAACGTGCTCAAGCCGGAGATGGTGCGCACGATGGCGCGCGACCCGTTGATCCTGGCGCTGGCCAACCCGAACCCCGAGATCCAGCCCGACGACGCCAAGGCGGCGCGGCCCGATGCGATCCTGGCCACCGGTCGCACGGACTACCCCAACCAGGTCAACAACGTCCTGTGCTTCCCGTACATCTTCCGGGGCGCGCTGGACTGCGGCGCCACGACCATCACCGACGCGATGGAGATCGCGGCGGTGCACGCGATCGCCGACCTGGCGCAGGCCGAGCAGAGCGAGGTGGTCGCCGCCGCCTACGCCGGCCAGAAGCTGGCGTTCGGGCCCGAGTACCTGATTCCCAAGCCGTTCGATCCGCGGCTGATGATGAAGATCGCGCCGGCGGTGGCGCAGGCGGCCGCCGACAGCGGCGTCGCGCTGCGCCCGATCCGGGACATGGATGCCTATCGCGAGAAGCTGCAGAGCTTCGTGTACGCGTCCGGCACCACCATGAAGCCCATCTTTGCCGCGGCCAAGGCCGGAACGCGCAAGCGCGTGGCCTTCTGCGAGGGCGAGGAAGAGCGGGTGCTGCGCGCCGCCCAGATCGTGGCCGACGAGGGCATCGCCCGGCCGACGCTGATCGGCCGGCCGGCCGTGATTGCGCAGCGCATCCAGAAATTCGGCCTGCGGCTGGCGCAAGGCGACGACTACGACGTCGTCAACGTCGAGCAGGACGACCGCTACCGCGACTTCTGGCAGACCTACCATCGCATGGCCGACCGCAAGGGCGTGACCGAGCAGATGGCCAAGATCGAGATGCGGCGGCGCCTGACGCTGATCGGCTCGATGCTGCTGCACAAGGGCCAGGTCGACGGCATGATCTGCGGCACCTGGGGCACCCCCGACCTGCACCTGCGCTACATCGACCAGGTGATCGGCCGGCGCGAAGGCGCCGCCACCTACGCCGCCATGAACGGGCTGCTGCTGCCCGGCCGGCAACTGTTCCTGGTCGACACCCACATCAACTACGAGCCCACGGCCGCCCAGCTGGCCGAGATCACCGTGATGGCCGCCGAGGAAATGATGCGCTTCGGCATCAAGCCCAAGGCAGCGCTGCTGTCGCACTCCAACTTCGGCTCCAGCGACCGGCCCAGCGCCGTGAAGATGCGGGAGGCGCTGGCCCTCCTGCGCGACCGTGCGCCCTGGCTGGAGGTCGACGGCGAGATGCACGGGGACGTGGCGCTCGACGGCGCCGCGCGCGACCGGCTGATGCCCCACAACACCTTGGCCGGCGACGCCAACCTGCTGGTCTGTCCCAACATCGATGCCGCCAACATCGCCTACAACCTGCTCAAGACGGCGGCCGGCGGCAACATCGCCATCGGGCCGGTGCTGCTGGGCGCCGCCAAGCCGGCCCACATCCTGACGGCCAGCACGACCGTGCGCCGGATCGTCAACATGACGGCATTGACCGTCGCCGACGCCAACGCCACCCGCTAACGGCCCTGTCGATAGCGGGCGCCAACTTATACGCCCGTCGAACGGGCCCGGAAAGGCCTTTCCGGCTGCCCAAAATTTGGGCAGCCGCTTGCCTTTTGTGACTGCTTCGTTCACACTAGCGCCCTTGATTTTCCGGGTTAACCCCGAGGGTCCGCAGGGCCCGGAGGCGGCTCCCGGATGGCGTCCGAAGGTCACCCAGAAGGTCCGTGGTTGTTCATGGCGCGCGTCGCTGCTTTCAAGTTTGCGCTTACTAGCTACTTGTTGGCCGCCGCGGTCACCGCAACCGGGCCGGCGGCAGCCAAGGGCCCGATCCACGGCGCCGCAGAGGCCACGGTTTCGGTGTCCGAGCTGCCGCGGCAAGGCCGCGAGACGTACGAACTGATCCGCCTGGGCGGACCGTTCCCTTACCCGAAGGACGGCTCGGTGTTCTTCAACCGCGAGCGCCTGCTGCCGCCCGGCAAGCGCGGCTACTGGCGCGAGTACACCGTGAAGACGCCGGGATCGCGCGACCGGGGTGCCCGGCGCATCGTGTGCGGCGGCCCGCCCCGGCTGCCGGACGCTTGTTACTACACCGCTGACCACTACGCCAGTTTTCGCAAGATCGTGGAGCCCTGAGATGAAGCGGGACCTGTTTTTGACAGCCATGGAAAGAGACGCGGAGATGGATAAATCCCTTCGCCCCGACACCAGCGACACGCCCCTCAAGGGCGTGCGCAGCAATATCGTGCAGTCGATCCGCGCGTTCCGCGTGCAGGACCTGCAGGACACGGCGCGCTCGCTCGGCCAGCACTTCCTGTACGCCAACCTGGCCAATGCGCAGAGCAAGCAGGACGTGCTGGACCTGCTCGCCCAGCAGTTCATGCTGCCGGCGCACTTCGGCAAGAATTTCGATGCCCTGTACGACTGCATGACCGACCCGGTGCACAAGTCGGGCCCGCAGCCCGGCTTCATCGTGGTGCTCGAGCAGATCCCGGCCACTGCCAGGTTCGATAAGGAAGCGCGCGAGCAGCTGCTCGACATCTTCCGCGACACCGCCGACTACTGGGGAGACCGGAAGATACCGTTCCGGTGCTTCTATTCTTTTCTGTAGCCCGTTCTGCGCAAGCTGGCCAAGCAGAACGGGCCAACGAGGCCCAGGGCACCGAAGCTGCGGCGCCCACCGTGACCGAGAACGGCGAGAAGATGCCCACCGACAAGCTGGTGGACGTCTCGCCCCTCGCGCTGCGCATGAGCAGCCCGTTCAATGCCGGCTACTGGCTGGCGGCGGCGTAACGCCCGCATTTGCGCATCCGCGCATCCGAAAACAGCCTCGCTATGCGGGGCTGTTCTTTTTCAGGTCCTGCACCAGCGAAACGTACGCCCCGACGGGCACTTCCTCGGCACGACGCTGGACGTCGAACTCGCCCGCGAAACCCTGCTTCTCCAGCCACTTGCCCAGCGTGTGCCGCAGCAGCTTGCGGCGCTGGCTGAAGGCGACCTGGACGATTTCGGACAAGAGGGCGGCGTCCACCGGGGCGGGTGAGGGCCAAGGCACCATCCGGACCAC
>JAKFEA010000096.1:0-14612 GCA_036675905.1 Acidovorax sp.
TTACTCACCCGTTCGCCACTCGCCACCAGGGTTGCCCCCGTGCTGCCGTTCGACTTGCATGTGTAAAGCATTCCGCCAGCGTTCAATCTGAGCCAGGATCAAACTCTACAGTTCGATCTTGATTTTTTGCCCCTTGCGGGGCCGCTCAAAAGGAATCGAAGTGAACTTCACTTCTCTTCAGTGAGCGTTTGTTGTTCCGAAGAACTTGGCAATCGCCATCAAACGCCCACGCTTATCGGCTGTATGTTGTTAACGAACCCTGCGGCGCCACCGGCTCATCGCCTTGTTTTGCCTGACTCGCTGCGATCAGCGAAGCCTTGAATTATGACAGTTTTTTGGAAGCTCTGTCAAGCTTTTGCCGTTTTCTTTTTGCTCTGCTTCGTTTGGGAAGCTTTTGCAAATCGCTTTCGGCGGAGCCCTCGATTATGGCAGATTTCTATAAATCCTGTCAAACTTGAGGGTTTTTTGCTGATTCCGCTGCGCTTCGTTGCCCGCTAGAGCTGCTTGGCGCTTCGTCTTCAGCAGAGCCTCGGATTCTATACCGGATTTTTCGTCCCGGTCAACCGTCTGGCTCTTCTTTTTCTCTCGCTCCCTGCCGACCCGGATCCGCCGCCCTGAGGCGCTGTCTCCATCAGCAGAGCCCGCGACTATAGCACTGCGAGATCCAACCCGACAACGCGGAAGCAGATTCTTACGTGCGTCGCGCAATGAAGCGCGCGGTCCGCTCAACGGCGCTCACTGACTGAAAGGGAGCACGAGCTGGTGCCACCGGTCCGCTGCCCATAATCGCCCGCTGCATGGCGCTCCTCACTCTCCTCGATGCCCAACTGGCTTACGGCCACAACCCTTTGCTGGACCGTGCCCAATTCGCGCTGGAAACCGGCGAACGCGTGGGCCTTATCGGCCGCAACGGGGCGGGCAAGTCTTCGTTGCTCAAGATCCTGGCCGGGCTGGAGCGCCCCGACGACGGCATCTTGCAGGTCCAGCAGGGGATCCGCATTGCCCATGTGGCACAGGAGCCCTTGCTCGACGAGAGCGGCACGGTGTTCGACGAGGTCCGGCGGGGCTTGGCGGACGTGTTGCAGCTCATCGGCCAGTACACCCGGAGCGAAGGCGACCTCGACTTGCTCCAGGCGCGCATCGAGGCCGCGGACGGCTGGAACTGGGAACAGCGGGTCCACGAAACGCTGCAGCGTTTGCACCTGGATGCCGGGGCGCCGATCAGCACGCTGTCCGGCGGGGTGCGCAAGCGGGTGGCGCTGGCCCAGGCGCTGGTCACCCGCCCTGACGTGCTGCTGCTGGACGAGCCGACCAACCACCTGGACCTGGACGCCATCGAATGGCTGGAGGATCTGCTGCTCGGCTTCCGGGGCAGCGTGGTCACCATCACCCACGACCGCGCCTTCCTCGACCGCATCGCCACCCGGATCGTCGAGCTGGACCGGGGCCAACTGCGTTCCTATCCCGGCAACTTCAGCCGCTACCAGGCCCTGAAAGAAGACCAGCTGGCGCAGGAAGCGGTGGTGAACGCCAAGGCGGACAAGCTGCTGGCGCAGGAGGAAGTCTGGATCCGCAAGGGCGTGGAGGCCCGGCGCACCCGCGCCCAGGGCCGGATCAACCGCCTGCAGCATCTGCGCGAGCAGCGCACCGCGCGGCGCGAAGCGATCGGGCGGGTCCGGATGGAAGTGGCTTCCGGCACGCCCAGCGGCAAGCTGGTGGCCGAGCTGGAGAACGTGAACAAGTCCTTCGGGAGCAACGCCGTAGTACGCGACTTCTCGGCGACCCTCCTGCGCGGCGACAAAGTCGGCCTGGTCGGCCCCAATGGCGCGGGAAAGACCACGCTCCTCAAACTCATCCTGGGTGAACTGGCTCCCGACAGCGGCAAGCTGCGCCAGGGCGCCAACCTGCAGGTCGCCTATTTCGACCAGATGCGCAATGCGCTGGACCTCGATGCCACGCTGGAGGACTTCATCAGCCCGGGCAGCGAATGGATCGAGATCGGCCGCCAGCGCAAGCACGTCAAGAGCTACCTGGGCGATTTCCTGTTCTCGCCGGCGCGCGCGGCCTCCCCGGTGCGCTCGCTGTCCGGCGGCGAGCGCAACCGGCTGCTGCTGGCGCGCCTGTTCGCGCGGCCGGCCAACGTGCTGGTGCTGGACGAGCCGACCAACGACCTGGACATCGACACGCTGGAGTTGCTGGAGGACCTGCTGCAGGACTACGAAGGCACGGTGTTCCTGGTCAGCCACGACCGAGCCTTCCTCGACAACGTGGTCACCAGCATCGTCGCGTACGAAGGGGATGGCCGCTGGCGCGAGTACGAGGGCGGCGTGCAGGACTGGTTGCAGCAATCCACGCGCAGCCGCTCTCTCGCGCCTGCGCCCGCTTCGGAACCCGCGGTCAAGCCCGAGCCCCTATCCCCGGCGCCTTCGCCTGGGCAGCCGCCACCGGCAGCCGCAGCACGTCGCAAGCTGAGCTACAAGGAGCAGCGCGAACTGGAGGCGCTCCCCGGCCGCATCGACGCGCTGGAGCAGGAGCAAGCCGCCATCACGGCCGAACTCGCCGACGGCAGCATCTATGCGCGCGACGCCGCACGCGCCGTCCAGCTGTCCGCGCGCAGCGGCGACATCGAGGATGAACTGATGGCAGCGCTCGAGCGCTGGGAAGCGCTGGGCCACCTGTAGGGCAGCGCTGTCGCCAACTGGCGGCCACGGCTGACCTGAGGCGCTCCCAGCGGGGGAGGCGCTCCATCTAAAGTGGCTCGGCATGCCTTCACCCCACTCGGAGCACATCCTGCGGTTGCCACCGCCAGGGGCGCTGCATGGTTGGCTGTGGCGCTGGCTCACCTGCCTGACGCTGCTCGGCTGGACCAGCGGCTGTGCCAGCTTGCCCAGCCAGGTTCATCGGCCGCCCTCGCACGCCTTCGCCTCGCCCGAACGGACTTCGCTGGGCCGCCTCGCGGACACGCGCCGCACCCAGGCCGGCACCCGCGCCGGCTCCGCGTTTCTCTTGCTGGACAGCGTGGAGTCGGCCTTCACCAGCCGCCTGGCCCTGCTCGACGGCGCCGAGCGCAGCCTGGACCTGCAGTACTACGCCATCCATGCCGACCCGAGCACTGCCGTCCTGCTCGATCGGCTCCGGGCCGCCGCGCGGCGCGGCGTGCGGGTGCGCATCCTGCTGGACGATTTCAACTCGGTCGGCGAGGACGCCCAGGTGCTGCGCCTGGCCTTCGAGCCCGGGATCGAGCTGCGGCTGTTCAATCCGCTGGCGGGCTCGCGCCAATCGCTGCTCACCCGCATTCTCGGTTCGCTGCCCGACATGGCACGCATCCAGAAGCGCATGCACAACAAGCTGTTCATCGCCGACAACGCCTGGGGCATCACGGGCGGGCGCAACCTGGGCGACGCGTACTTCGGCGGCGACGGCAAGAGCGCGTTCGTCGACCTGGACGTGCTGGCGGCCGGCGCGATCGTCAAGCCGATGTCGGCCAGCTTCGACCGCTTCTGGAGCGACGAGCTGGCCTACCCCGTGCAGGCGCTGCTGTCGAAGGAGGACCTGGATCGGCTGCAGCAGCAAGACAGCGGCGGTTCCGCGCCCGCACAGGGCGGCGGTGAAGCAAGTCCGCCTGCACAGCCTCCCCTCCCCGCCGGCATGGGCGCCATGCAGCGTCCCGCCATGGACCTGCGCCGGGTGCCGCTGGTCTGGGCGCCATCCGTCCTGCTGGTCGACGAGCCCGGCAAGATCGGCCCGGGCGACGACGAAGCCGACGCCGGTGAAACCGTGGTCGACGGCCTGCTGCAGCTGATGCAGCAGGCCCGCAGCGAGTTGCTGATCATCTCGCCCTACTTCGTGCCCGGCGCGCAGATGATGGCCGTGTTCGCGCAGGCGCGCTCCCGCGGCGTCGCCATCCGCGTGCTCACCAACTCGCTGGCTTCCAACGACGCGCCGGCGGCGCACGCAGGCTACCGCCGGTACCGGCGCGACCTGCTGGCCATGGGCGTCGAGTTGCACGAGATGCGCGCGGATTCGCAATCGGCCGCACTGCATGGCGGCGGCTCCGGCAGCGGCTTCGGCCTGGGAAGCGCTGCCGGCGGCTCCAAGAGCGGGTCCACCCGCGCCAGCCTGCACTCCAAGGCCGTGATCGTCGACCGGCGCCTGTCGGTGATCGGCTCCATGAACCTGGACCTGCGATCGCAGAAGCAGAACAGCGAGGTGGCACTGCTGATCCGCAGCCGCAAGCTGGCCGACGCGGCGGCCGGCCTGATCGAGAGATCCTTCGCGCAGGGTGCGTACCGGGTGGAACTCGAAGGCGACGACCTGGTGTGGCGCGCCCCGCCCGGCGCCCCCTTCGAAGATGCCACCCACGAGCCCGAGGCCTCGCTGCGCCTGCGCCTGCTGGTCGACCTGCTCGCGCCGTTCGCGCCGGACGAAATGCTCTGAAGCCGCGCTACGTGCGGCGCACCAGCTCGGCGTACTTCTTCCAGAAGGCGGCGTCCTGGGTGGTGGCGAAGTTGATCCGCATCAGCGTGCTGGGCTTGCGCTCGGCATGGAACAGCGCTCCCGGCGCGAGCAGGTAACCCTCGTCCAGCATGCGCTGGGCCAGCGCGTCGGTGTCCACGCCGGTGTCGACCCAGCCGAACAGGCCGGCCGGTTCGGCGGCGAAGCGGCAACCGGCATTCAGCGCCAGCTTCACGCTGCGGCTGCGCGCAGCGTCCAGCCGCGTGCGGATGCGCTCGGCGTGGCGGCGCAGCTGCCCCTGCTCGATGCAGAGCGCCAGCGCGCGCTCCATCAGCGCGGGCGTCGTCAGCGTCGACAACAGCTTGGTGTCCAGCAGGCGTTCGATCAGCGCCGGGTTCGCCGCGAGGAAGCCGATGCGCCAGTTGGGCGCCAGGATCTTGGCAAAGCCGCTGACGTGGATGGTGCGCTGCAGTCCGTCCAGCGCACACAGCCGGGTGGCATGCTCCGGCGCGATGTGGCTGTAGGTGTCGTCCTCGACCACGTGGAAGTCGTGGCGATTGGCCAGCTGCAGCAGCCGGTGCGCGCTGCCCGGCGACAGGCAATGCCCGGTCGGGTTGTGCAGCACGCTCACGCTCACGTACAGCTTGGGCCGATGCACCTCGCAGTAGCGCGCCATCACCTCCAGGTCCGGCCCGTCGGCGCGCCTCGGCACCGGCAGCAGGCGCATGCCCATCGCGGTCAGGCGCGCGAACTCCACCGCCCAGCCCGGCTCTTCGACCATCACCGGGTCGCCGGCGCGCAGCAGGGCGCGACTGACGATATCCAGCGCATGGGTCGCGCCCACCGTGGTGATGATGTTGTCCGGGCCGGCATGCACGTTCAGCGTGGCCAGCTTGCGCGACAGCGCCAGCCGCAGCGTGCTGTCGCCCATCGGCTCGCCGTACTGCAGCGAGAAGGCCTGCAACGCCCGGGTGCCGGTTACCTTGCGCACTGCGGCCGGCATGAACGTCGACTCCATCCATTGCGGCGGAAAGGCGCCCATGCCGGGCTGGGGCTTGCTCCCCAGGCCATGGAACATGCCGCGGATCAGCGCCGTGGCATCGACCGGCGACTGCCGAGGCGCCGCGACGGCAGCGCCGTTGGCCCGGCTGCCATCGGCCGGCCGCGCCCCGGCCGACTCGCGCACGCCGAGTTCGCGCACGAAGAAGCCGCGGTTCTTGCGCGCCTCCACCAGCCCCTGCGCCAGCAACTGGTCGTAGGCCGCCACCACGGTGGACGGGCTCACGCCCTGCTGCTGCGCGCACAGGCGCACCGAGGGCAGCCGCGTACCGGGCGCCAGCAGCCGGTCGCGGATGCGCTGGGCGAAGCGGCCGGAGAGCTGCTCGGTGAGCGATTGCGAGGACGATCGGGTCAGCATGAGGCTGTCGTGTATTGCCCGGCGAGCCGATACAGAACGGCATCTGAACCGGGCAACTGTACTGGTGGTGTATTGATGCCGAAGCTTACATTGGGCCCGATGCACCCGCAAGCAATCCCCTCCCACGGCTCCCCCGCGTCCCGGCGCGGAGCGGGAGTGCGCCCGTGAAGCCGCAGGAAGCGCGCGGGCTCTGGCTCGGCTTCATCGGCGTGGCCGTCTTCGCCTTGACGCTGCCCATGACCCGGCTGGCGGTCGGCACCCCCGAGGCGCCGCAGATGTCGGGGGTGTTCATCGCCCTCGGCCGCGCCGTGGTGGCGACGGCCCTGTCCGCCGCTTTCCTGCTGGCCAGCCGCGCGCCGTTGCCGCGCCGCGGCGACTGGTTGCCGCTGGCCATCACCTCGGCGGGCGTGGTGTTCGGGTTCCCCCTGCTGACGTCGGTGGCCATGCGCTACGTCGAAGCCGTGCATGCCAGCGTGATCGTCGGCGTGCTGCCGCTGGCCACCGCCGCAGTCGGCGCTGCGTTGCACCGGCAGAGACCCAGCACGGCTTTCTGGATGTGCGCCGCGCTGGGCAGCGCGCTGGTGGTGGCCTTCGCGCTGCTGCGCAGCGGCGGCGCCACGCTGCACACGGCCGACCTGCTGCTGCTGGCCGGCATGGCCTGTGCCGCCGTGGGCTACGGCTACGGCGCCCGGCTGTCGCAGCGCATGCGGGCCGAGCACGTGATCTGCTGGGCGCTGCTGATCTCGCTGCCGATCACGCTGCCGCTGGCGCTGCTGACACGGCCGCAGGCGGCGCTGCCGGCCTCGGCCTGGTGGGCCTTCGGCTACGTGGGCGTCTTCTCCATGTGGCTGGGCTTCTTCGCCTGGTACCGCGGCCTGGCCCTGGGCGGCACGGTGCGCGTCAGCCAGGTGCAACTGGTGCAGCCCTTCCTGAGCATGATGTTCGCCGTGCCCCTGCTCGGCGAGTCCATCGACGCGGTCACCTTGGGCTTCGCCCTGGCCGTCATCGCCACCGTCTTCATCGGCCGCAAGATGCCGGTGCATCCGCGTCCCGCCCCGGAGCCTGCATGAACCCGAACGACCTGCCCTCCCCCTGGGTGCTGGCGCGCCGCGCCGCCCGCATGAACCCCTCGGTGATCCGCGAGATCCTGAAGGTCACCGAACGCCCCGGCATCGTCAGCTTCGCCGGTGGCCTGCCCTCCCCAGCCACCTTCCCGGTCGACGAGTTCGCCGCCGCCAGCGCGCAGGTGCTGCAGCAGGACGGTCCGGCCGCGCTGCAGTACGCCGCCAGCGAGGGCTTCCCTGCGCTGCGCGAAAAGGTGGCAGCCCTGCTGCCCTGGCCGGTGGACCCGGACCAGGTGCTGATCACCACCGGCTCGCAGCAGGGGCTGGACCTGGTGGCCAAGGTGCTGGTCGACGCCGGCTCGCGCCTGCTGGTGGAGACACCGACCTACCTGGGCGCGCTGCAGGCCTTTGCGACCATGGAGCCGGAAATCGTGGGCGTGCGCAGCGATGAGCAGGGCGTGCAGCTGGACGACCTGCGCGCCAAGGCCGCCGGCGCGCGCTTCCTGTACCTGCTGCCCAACTTCCAGAACCCGACCGGCCGCACGATGGGCGAAGACCGCCGTGCCCGGTTGGCGGAACTGGCCACGGAGCTGCGCCTGCCCATCGTCGAGGACAACCCCTATGGCGACCTGTGGTTCGACCGCCCGCCGCCGCTGCCGATGTCGGCCCGCCGTCCCGACGGCTGCGTGTATCTCGGCTCCTTCTCCAAGGTGCTGGCGCCCGGCCTGCGCCTGGGCTTCCTCGTGGCGCCGGCGCCGCTGTACCCAAAGCTGCTGCAGGCCAAGCAGGCGGCCGACCTGCACAGCCCCGGCTTCAACCAGCGCATGGCCGCGCAGGTGATCGCCGGCGATTTCCTCGACCGCCACGTGCCGCGCATCCGGGCGCTGTATCGCGCCCAGCGCGATGCGATGCTGGCGGCCCTGCACCGCGAAACGGCCGGGCTGGGCCTCGAATGGAACGTGCCCGACGGCGGCATGTTCCTGTGGGCGCGGCTGCCGCGCGGCCTGAGCGCGCTGGACCTGCTGCCGCGCGCGGTCGAGGCCGGGGTGGCCTTCGTACCCGGCGCCGCCTTCTATGCCGAGGGCAGCGACGACGGCGACTCCCTCCGCACCTTGCGCCTGTCCTTCGTCACCGCCAGCGCGGCCGAGATCGACCGGGGCATCGCCGCCCTGGCCGGTGTCATCCGCCAGGCCCGCGCCTGAATCCATCCCTCCACAGTCGAGCCATCGCCATGCGCCCCCGCCGCTTCCAGCAAGTCGACGTCTTCACCGCCACGCCCTACCTCGGCAACCCGCTCGCCGTCGTGCTGGACGGCAGCGGCCTCACGACGCAGCAGATGCAGGCCTTCACCCACTGGACCAACCTGTCCGAGGCCACTTTCCTGCTCCCGCCCGAGCACCCGCAGGCCGACTACCAGGTGCGCATCTTCTGCCCGGGCCGTGAACTGCCCTTTGCCGGCCATCCCACGCTAGGCAGCTGCCACGCCTGGCTGGGCGCCGGCGGCAGACCCAAGGGCGAGCACGTCGTGCAGGAATGCGGTGCCGGCCTGGTCCGCATCCGGCGCGATGCCGCCTCCGGCCGGCTCGCATTCGCAGCGCCGCCCTTGCGCAAGAGCGGCCCGCTGCCGGATGCCGAGGTCGAACTGATCGCCCGCGGCCTGGGCATCGCGCGCGGGGACATCGCCGCCCATGCCTGGTGCGACAACGGGCCCAACTGGCGCGGCGTCCTGCTGCGCAGCGCCGAGCAGGTGCTGGCGCTGAAGCCCGACGCCGCCGCGCTGGCCGGCCTGGACGTCGGTGTGGTCGGACCTCGCGGCAAGGTGGGCGTGGCCGGCCCGCGCGCGGCCGATGACGACTGCGCCTTCGAGGTCCGCGCCTTTTTTCCCGGCAACAACGGCATGGCCGAAGACCCGGTCACCGGCAGCCTGAACGCGGCGCTGGCGCAGTGGCTGATCGACGCGGGCCTCGCGCCCGATCGCTACATCGCGTCACAAGGCACGGCGCTGGGCCGCGCCGGACGCGTGCACGTGGAGCGCACGCCCGACGGCGAGATCTGGATCGGTGGCCACTCGGTCACGTGCATCGCCGGCGAGGTGCAGCTGTGAGCAGCGGCAGCGCGCGCGTGGACCACCTCGTGGTGGTGGCCGACTCGCTGGAGCAGGGTGCTGCCTGGTGCGAGCGCACGCTGGGCGTGGCGCCCGGCCCCGGAGGCGAGCACGAGCTGATGGGCACCCACAACCGGCTGCTGCGCATCGCCACCGTCGACTTTCCGCAAGCCTACTTCGAGCTGATCGCCCGCAACCCGGCCGTGCCGGCGCCGCCGCGCACGCGCTGGTTCGACATGGACCAGGCAGCGCAGCAAGCGACGGTGCGCGAACAAGGCCCGCGGCTCGCCCATTGGGTGGCTCGCGTGCCCGACCTGGACGCGGCGCTCTCGGCCTGGCGCCGACTGGGAATCGACCGGGGCGGAGCCATCGAAGCCTCGCGCGAGACGCCGCGCGGCCTGCTGCGCTGGCGCATCAGCCTTCGCCCGGACGGCCAGCGCCTGTTCGACGGTTGCCTCCCCACCCTGATCGAATGGAGCGGCACGCATCCGGCCGCCGGGATGCCCGAGTGCGGTGTCACGCTGCACGCCATGTCGGTCCAGCACCCACGAGCCGCCCTGCTGGGGCAGGCCCTGGCGGCGATCGGCATGGAGCACGTGCCGGCAACCGAGGGCCCGGCCAACCTGTGCGCCACCTTGCGCACGCCCCAGGGTGTGATCCGCCTCGAATCCTCAGGACTTTGACCATGCGCTTTTCCGCCACCGAGATCGAAGCCGCGCGACACGCCGTCTACGCGCACGTTCCGCCCACGCCGCAGTACGCCTGGCCGATGCTGCGCCAGCGGCTCGGACTGGACCTGTGGGTCAAGCACGAGAACCACACCGCCGTCGGTGCCTTCAAGGTGCGCGGCGGCCTGACCTACTTCGAGGCGCTGGCACGGACCCAGCCGGCGGTGCGCGGCGTAATCAGCGCCACGCGCGGCAACCATGGGCAGTCGGTCGGATTCGCCGCCCGGCTGCACCGCCTGCAGTCCACCATCGTGGTGCCGCGCGGCAACTCGTCGGAGAAGAACGCGGCCATGCGCACGCTCGGCGCCGAACTTGTCGAGCACGGCGATGACTTCCAGGCGGCGCGCGAGCACGCCATCCAGCTGGCGCAGCGACGCGGGCTGCACATGATCCCGTCGTTCCACCGCGACCTGATCCGCGGCGTGATGACCTATTGGCTGGAATTCTTCGAGAGCTTTGCGCCCGGCAGCGAACCGGCCGCGGTGTTCGTGCCGATAGGCCAGGGCTCGGGGTTCTGCGCCGCGGCGGCCGCGCGTGCGCATACCGGGGCGCGTACCGAGCTGATCGGCGTGGTGTCCGCCCATGCCACCACCTACCTCGATTCCTTCCGCGCCGGCCGGGTCGTGCCGGCGCCGGTGACCACCGAGCTGGCCGACGGCATGGCCTGCCGCATCGCCGACGAGGAGGCGCTGGCGGTGGTGCGGCGCGAAGCGGCCGACGTGGTGGCGGTCAGCGACGGCGAGGTCGCGCAAGCGATGCGCATCCTGTTCCACGACACCCACAACGTGGCCGAAGGCGCGGGTGCGGCCGGCCTGGCCGCGGTGCTGCAGCAGCGGGCGCGCTGGGCCGGCCGCAGCGTGGGCGTGCCCATCACCGGCGGCAACGTCGACAGCGCCGTGTTCGCCCGCGTGCTGGCTGCCCCGTCGGCCTTGTCCTACACCGGCTCAGGCACGCCCGGCCTAGAGTGAACCCCGCGCCGCGGGGCGCCGGGAGACTTCCATGGACCGTGTCACGGGGCCGTTCGGCGGCCATTGGGTCGCCAGTTCCGCCAGCGAGATCGGCGCCGGCAGCGGCCGCTACCTGGGGTTCGCCAAGGTCTGTTGCAGCCGCCCCGGCAGCTTCTGGCTGGCCACCCTGTGCGAGCAGCCGGGGTGTTGCGCCCACCTGTGCGGCGGCGGGCTGTTCGACACGCCGCAAGCCGCCATGGCCAGCGCCGAATTGCTGGCGGCCAACCACATCCGCGGCCGCACCGCGATGGCCGACGGCACGGCGGCCGGCGTCGCCGGCGCCCTCCACGCCACCTGCTGATCCGCAGCCCGCTGCCGTCCCGTCACGCGCGGGACCGGCCGCACGTCGTCCGGCGGACCAGAATCGGCGCCATGGGAACCCTGTACCTCGTGCGCCATGGCCAGGCTTCGTTCGGGGCCGACGACTACGACCAGCTCAGCGATCTGGGACAGCGCCAGAGCGTGCGCCTGGGCGAATACTTCGCCCGACAGGGCATCCATTTCGAAGGCCTGATCGCCGGCACGCTGCGCCGCCACAAGCAGACCCTGGCCGGCATCCTGCAGGGCATGGACCGGGCCGGCGAGCCGCTCGACTGGGCAGGGCTGAACGAGTACGACAGCGAGGCCGTGATCGCCACCGTCCACGCGGAGCCGCTGCAGCGGCCGGACTCGCCCGAGGCCTACCGCCACCACTTCCGCCTGCTGCGCGACGGCCTGGCGCAGTGGATGGCAGGATCCGCCAGCCCGCGCGGCATGCCGACGTACCCGGAGTTCCTCGCCGGCGTGGCCGGCGCGCTCGACCACGTGCGCGCCAACCACTATGGCCAGAACGTGCTGGTCGTGACCAGCGGCGGGCCGATCGCCACCGCCGTCGGGCACGTGCTGGGCGCCTCGCCCCAGGCCACCATCGAGCTGAACATGCGCATCCGCAACACGGGGGTGACCGAGTTCGCCTTCACGCCCCGGCGGCACTCGCTGGTCAGCTTCAACGGCCTGCCGCACCTGGACGCCCCCGGCCTGCGCGACTGGATCACCTACGCCTGAGCCAGCCTGCTTCGCGCCGTGGAGGGCCGGCGGCGGCGAAGGAATGGGCCCTTGGCCTAGACTGGCCGCATGAGCAGCGCGAACCACGACACCCCCTGGCAGGTGATCTGCCTGTGTGCCGCGTGGTGCCGCGCATGCGGGGAGTGGGCCCCGGTCTTCGAAGCGCTGGCGGCGGCCCACCCGCGGGCGCGCTTCTCCTGGGTCGACGTGGAGGACGAAGCCGACGCGATGGGCGAGGTGGACATCGAGACCTTCCCCACCCTGCTGGTCGCGCATGGCGCGCAGGCCCGCTTCTTCGGGCCGGTGCAGCCCTCTCCGGCGCAGGTCGGGCGGCTGCTCGATTCCCTCCTCGCCACCGACCGGGCGGCGTCCGCAACGCCGCCGGAAGCCACCGCGCTGCTGCATCGACTGCAAGCCCGCGTGCTTCCAAAAAGCTAGCAGCCGATACAGGCCTTGTCTGGATGTAACCCGGCAAGGTCCCTTCCTACAGCGCTCGGCTCAAGGGCCTGACGAGCGTTTCTCTGCTTTGCAAGCCCAATCCGATGCATGGCGGGTCGCAGCGCCCCCATGCCTCTCTTCCCCAAGCTTTTTCAGGAGTACCCAGATGGCATCGAACAATCAAGGCAACGGTGGCAAGTCGAACCGCGGGTTCGCTTCGATGGATCCGGACCGCCAGCGCCAGATCGCCAGCGAGGGCGGCAAGGCGGCTCACGAGAAGGGCACCGCGCACGAGTTCACTTCCGAGGAAGCGCGCGAGGCCGGCCGCAAGGGCGGGCAGGCGCGCAGCGCCAATCGCAAGAAGAGCGCGCAGTAAGGCTGCGCAGGCTTCGCCGCGAAGCGCGCGGCTCCAGGGCCACCCCGGGCGGGTGGCCCTTTTGGTTGGCGCGATGCGCCCCCGCGTCAGGTGCCGCCCACGAACGGGTTGCTGCGCCGCTCCCGCCCGAAGGTGCTCTCGGGGCCATGGCCCGGAATGAAGACCGTGTCGTCCCCCATGGGCCAGAGGCGCTCCACGATGCTCGCGATCAGGGTGTCGTGGTCGCCGCCGGGGAAGTCGGTGCGGCCTATGCTGCCGGCGAACAGCACGTCGCCGACGAAGGCGCGCTGCAGGTCGGGCGAATGGAACACCACGTGGCCCGGCGTGTGCCCCGGGCAATGGCGCACGTGCAGCGTGTGTGCGCCGAGCGTGACGGTGTCGCCATCCTCCAGCCAGCGCACCGGCGTGAACGCCTCGGCCGCGGGAAAGCCGAACATGCTGCTTTGCTGCGGGAGCGCGTCGATCCAGAACTGGTCGCCGCGGTGCGGGCCGATGATGGGCAGCTGCAGCCGGCGCGCCAGTTCACCGGCGGCGCCGGCATGGTCGATGTGGGCGTGGGTGAGCCAGATCTGCTGCAGCGAGAGGCCCAGCGCCTTCGCCTGCTGCAGCAGCACGTCGAGGTCGCCGCCGGGGTCGATGACGGCGGCTTCGAGGGTCGAGTCGTCCCAGACGAACGAGCAGTTCTGGGCAAAGGGCGTGACGGGGACGGTTCGATAGCGGAGCATGCCGCGATTGTCCCCGCCCGGGCGCTGCAGCCGGCCGCGCCGCGTCAACCTTTCTGCTTCTGCTTGCGCGCCGGCTGCCCCGAGCGATCCGGCTCCGCGGGGGAGGAGATGTCGCCCAGCGACACGCCCACGTCCCCCTCGTCTTCCGGGCTCTTGGCGGCGATGTCACCGATCGACAGGATGCCCACCAGCCGGTCCTGGCCGTCCACCACCGGCATGCGGCGGATCTGCGCATTGGACATCTCGGTGAGCACTTCGTCCACGTCGTCGTCCTGCCGCGCTGTGCGAACGTGCCCGCTCATCACGTCGGCCAGCTTGCACGATGCGGGGTCGGCATCGCGCGCCAGCCCGCGCACCACGATGTCGCGATCGGTCACCACGCCGCACAGGCGGTCGCCGTCGCACACCGGCACCACGCCCACGTTCAGCTCGTCCATCACCTTGGCCGCATCCACCAGCGTGTCCTGCGGGCTCATGCTGCGCGGGTTGCGCGTCATCACGTCAGCCACGGTTGCCATCGTTCGCTCCTGGTTGGCGCCGGCGCCAGTCGCCGGCTTGCGCACCAATCTACGCAGCCCGACGGCAAAAGCCATAGTCCGCCTCGCAAGCTGCCGTAGGACGCGAATGACGAAGGCAGGACAGGCTCAGTCGCGAAAGCGCGGGCGCTCGACCAGCGTGGACAGCGGCACCTGGGCCACTTCCTGCAGCAGCCGAGCCAGCTGGCGTCCGGCCGCATCGACGACCGCCCGGCCCTTGCCCGCGGTGGCCAGCGCGGCATTGCCGGCGGCGCCCTGCGGGTTGTAGTCCTGCATCTGCCAGCCCAGCTTGGCCGAGCGGCCGTTGCCCAGCAGCTCGAAGCGCCGGGCGCGATCCTGCGAGGTGGAGCGGAAGTCCTGCGCCTGCGCCATGTCCACGAACTGCGGCCGCAGCGCCAGCATCATGGAAGTCTCGATGTCGCCGGCATGGATGCCGAAGCGGTGCTCCTCCGCGCTGAACTGCCCTTCGACGTCGCCCAGCGGCAGCGAAAACCAGTTGCAGCAGAACACCAGCAGCTCGCAGCGCTCGCGCAGGTCGCGCGCGACGATGTCCATCACGCCCACCTGGCCGCCATGCGAGTTGAACAGCACCAGCTTGCGCACGCCGGCGCGCGCCACCGATTCGCCGATCTCGGTCCACAGCCGGATCGTGGTTTCGGCCGACAGCGTCAGCGTGCCGGGAAAGCGGATGTGCTCGTTGCTCTTGCCCACCGCCTGG
>JAKFEA010000097.1:0-2281 GCA_036675905.1 Acidovorax sp.
CCCAGCGTGATGATGATGGGGAAGCGGTCCATCAGCTTGAGCACCAGCTGGCTGCCCGCCACGATGATCGGGATGCTGACGATCAGGCCGAAGATCACCAGGAAGATCTGGTGCTGGCCCGCGTTCTCGGCGGCGCCGGCAATGGCCAGCACGTTGTCCACGCTCATCACCAGGTCGGCCACGATCACGGTTTTCACGGCGCTCCACAGCTTGTCGCTGGACGCCACGCTGGCGTGGTGGTCGTCCTCCCCGGGCGGCAGCAGCAGCTTGACGCCGATCCACACCAGCAGCAGGCCACCCACCACCTTCAGGTACGGGATGGCGAGCAGGGCCAGGGCGAAGGCGATCAGGAGCACGCGCAGCACGATGGCGCCGGCGGTGCCGTAGATGATGCCCAGCTTGCGCTGCTGCTTGGGCAGTCCGCGGCACGCCAGTGCGATCACGACCGCGTTGTCGCCGCCCAGCAGGATGTCGATGAGGATGATCTGGCCGACGGCGATCCAGAACGCGGGGGTCAAAAACTCGAGCATGTGAGGGGTGGCTTCGTTGTTCTCGAAGGTGGCGGCGCTTCGGCGCGGCGGCTTGCGTGCCGCCGGGGACCCGCACGGGGCCGCGCGGGCATGCCGCCCATGGGAGGCCGGCGCCGATTATCGGCCCTCCGCACAGCCAGCCCCTGCGGCAACCCCTTAGCCCCTGCTGCGGTCGCGGCGGTGCCGGCGCGGCCGCTTTCGTTCTACGGGTTGGCCGCATTGGCCCCCATTCACCATCCGGTTCAAGATCGATGCTCCCGGAGATCGCCATGAACCTGCCCGACCGCTTCCATGACGTCGCCCAGCTCGAAGACGCGATGTCGCAGCCCTCCGCCGCGCTGGTGCAGGCCCTGCAGCGCACGCCCGGCGACATCCTGGTGCTGGGCGTGGGCGGCAAGATGGGCCCCACGCTGGCGCGCATGGCCAAGCGGGCCGACCCCGGCCGGCGCGTCATCGGCGTGGCCCGCTTCTCGCAACCGGGGCTGCGCCAGGAACTGCAGCGCGAGGGCGTCGACTGCCTGGAGGCCGACCTGCTCTCGCGCGAAGCGCTGGCCGACCTGCCGGATGCGCCCAACGTGGTGTTCATGGCCGGCCGCAAGTTCGGCTCCACCGGCAGCGAGTGGCTGACCTGGGCCATGAACGCCCACGTGCCGGCGCTGGTGGCCGAGCGCTTCGCCCGCTCGCGCATCGTGGCGTTTTCCACCGCCTGCGTGTACCCGTTCGTCGACACCGCCGGGCCGGGCGCACCGGAGTCCCTGCCGCCGACGGCGCCGTCCGGCGAGTACGCCAACTCCTGCGTGGCGCGCGAACGGCTGTTCGAGCACTTCTCGCACCAGCACGGCACGCCGGGGCGGCTGCTGCGCCTGTCTTACGCGATCGACATGCGCTACGGCGTGCTGCACGACGTGGCGCAGAAGGTGCTGCAGCGCCAGCCGATCGACCTGGCCATGGGCCATGCCAACGTCATCTGGCAGGGCGAGGCCAACGACTGGGCGCTGCGTTCGCTGGCGCATTGCGACGCGCCCACCTCGCCCTTGAACCTGAGCGGCCCGCGCATCGCCATCCGCGAGGTGGCCAAGGGACTGGGCGAGCGCCTGGGCATCCCACCCATCCTGCAGGGCGAAGAAGCGCCCACCGCCTGGCTGGTGGACTGCGACGAGGCTTTCCGCCTGTTCGGCCCGCCGCAGGTCGGTATCGAGCGCATGCTGGACTGGACCGCCGACTGGGTGGCGCGCGGCGGCGCCAGCCTGGGCAAGCCAACGCACTACGAAGCCCGCGACGGCAAGTACTGAGGCCTTCGAACCACCGACCCCCGCCATGCACTGGACACAGATCCCCGCCGACTCTCTCGCCGCGCTGCGCCGCGGCGCCGTCATCCCGGCGCACCTGCTGGCCCTGGACGGCCAGCGCCGCCTGGACGAGCGGCGCCAGCGGGCGCTGACCCGCTATTACCTCGATGCCGGCGCCGGCGGCGTGGCGGTGGGCGTGCACTCCACCCAGTTCGCCATCCGCGACGTCGGGCTGTACGAGCCGGTGCTGTCGCTGGCCATGCAGGTGGCACGCGACTGGGAGCCGCTGGGCGGGCGCCGGCCGCTGTTCATGGTGGCGGGCCTGTCCGGCCGCACCGACCAGGCGGTGCGTGAAGCGGAACTCGCCCGCCGCCTCGGCTACCACGCCGGCCTGCTCAGCCTGGCGGCGATGAAGGGCGCGAGCGAAGACGAGTTGGTCGCTCACTGCGACGCGGTGGCCAG
>JAKFEA010000098.1:0-9245 GCA_036675905.1 Acidovorax sp.
CTGGTACCTGGCGATCGCGCTGGGCGTGTTCGCGGCGCTCGTGAACCTGCCCGTGCGCGAGGCGCCGATCCGCCGCGCCCCGGCGGCGCAGCCCGCATGAGCATGGCCGCCCGCACCCGCAAGCTGCTGGCCTGGGGCGCTGCCGTGGCGGTGCTGGTGGCGGTGTTTGCCCTCTACACACAGCCGCACGTGGCGGTGATGCTGGCCGAGCAGGTCTGGGCCTGTTTCAACTGACAGCCGGGCGACCGGGCGCCCCCACCCCAGCCCTCCCCCGGTGGGGGAGGGAGAGAGATGCAACCATGCATGGGACGCAAGAACCTTCCGACTGGATCCTTCGCTGGAGCCACCTGGTGCCGCCGGGTGGCTCCGTGCTCGACGTGGCCTGCGGCCAGGGCCGCCACATGCGCTGGTTCGCCGGACTCGGCCATCCCGTGACCGGCGTGGATCGCGACCCCGAAGCGCTGGCGGTCGCGTCGGCTGCCGGCCGGACCGTCCAGGCCGACATCGAAAACGGCCCCTGGCCATTCGCCGGCGAAACCTTCGACGCCGTGGTCGTCACCAACTACCTGTGGCGTCCGCTCTGGCCGGCCCTGCTGGGCAGCCTGGCCCCGGCCGGCGTGCTGCTCTACGAGACCTTTGCCGAGGGCAACGAGACCGTCGGCAAGCCCTCGCGGCCGGATTTCCTGTTGCGCCACGGCGAGCTGCTCCAGCTGTGCCAAGGCCTGCGGATCGTGGCCTTCGAGGACGGCTTCCTGGACGCACCGCCGAGGTTCGTCCAGCGCGCCGCCGCCGTGCGGACGGGCCCTGCCGACGGAAGGGCTCGCCACCGCCTCCAGATAGAATCCGCCATTCCCGAGCGAACCCGACCATGACCCCGATTACAGGCAGCATCGTTGCGCTGGCGACCCCGATGCAGGACGACGGCAGCGTGGACTACCCCACCCTGCGCAAGCTGATCGACTGGCACATCGCCGAGGGCACGGACTGCATAGGCGTGGTCGGCACCACCGGCGAGTCGCCCACGGTCAACGTGCAGGAGCACCAGGAGATCATCCGCGTCTCGGTCGAGCAGGCCAGGGGGCGCGTGCCCATCATGGCCGGCTGCGGCGCCAACTCCACCACCGAGGCGATCGCGCTGGCGAACTTCGCCAAGAAGGTCGGCGCCGACTGCCAGCTGCAGGTGGTGCCCTACTACAACAAGCCCACGCAGGAAGGCCAGTACCGGCACTTCAAGGCCATCGCCGAGGCCGTGGGCGACCTGCCGATGGTGCTGTACAACGTGCCCGGCCGCACGGTGGCGGACATGCAGCACGACACGGTGCTGCGGCTGGCACAGGTGCCGGGCATCGTCGGCATCAAGGAAGCCACCGGCAACATCGAGCGCGCCCAATGGCTGCTGCGCGACAGGCCGGCCGGCTTCCGGGTGTACTCGGGCGACGATCCCACCGCGGTCGCGCTCATGCTCTGCGGTGGCGACGGCAACATCAGCGTCACGGCCAATGTGGCGCCGCGCCTCATGCACGAGCTGTGCGTGGCGGCCGTGAACGGGCAGGCGCGCCAGGCGATGGAGATCCAGAACCGCCTGCTGCCGCTGCACAAGCAGCTGTTCGTGGAAGCCAACCCGATTCCCCTGAAGTGGGCGATGGCGCGCATGGGCCTGTGCGGCCCCGCCTTGCGCCTGCCCATGACTCCCCTGGCGCCTGCCTGCCACGCACAGGTGGAAGCCGCGCTGCGCTCCACCGGCCTGCTGGCCTGAACCCCCAAGAGAAGGACCCGAAGACGTGAAGCGATTTGCAAAGCTGGGCGTGCTGGCCGCCTGCGCCGCGCTGGCGGCCTGCTCGATCCTGGAGAACGACCGGATCGACTACAAGTCGGCCAGCAAGGGCCCGACCCTGGAAGTCCCGCCCGACCTGACCCAGCTGGCACGCGATTCGCGCTACCAGGTGCCCGGCGGCCCGGTCACGGCCAGCGCCTACCAGGTGGGCCAGGCGGTGTCCGGCGTGCCCACGGCCGCCAACGCGGTGGGTGACGTGCGCATCGAGCGCGCAGGCGACAAGCGCTGGCTGGTCGTCAATCGCCCGGCCGACCAGTTGTGGGGCCCGGTGCGCGACTTCTGGCAGGAAAACGGCTTCCTGATGTCGATGGACCAGCCCAACCTGGGCATCATGGAAACCGACTGGGCCGAGAACCGCGCCAAGATCCCGCAGGACATCATCCGCAACACCCTGGGCAAGCTGATCGACTCGGTCTACTCGACCGCCGAGCGCGATCGCTTCCGCACCCGCTTCGAGCGATCGCCCAGCGGCGGCACCGAGATCTACATCAGCCATCGCGGCATGATCGAGGTCTACAGCAACACCCAGAAGGACCAGACGGTGTGGCAGCCGCGCCCGGCCGATCCGGAGCTGGAGGCCGAGTTCCTGCGCCGGCTGATGGTCGAACTGGGCGTGTCGCAGGAGCAGTCCAAGGCGCTGGTCGCCGCCGGTGCGGCCAAGTCCATCGCGCGGGTGGCGACGGTCAACAACACGCCGGTCGTGCAGATCGACGAAGGCTTCGACCGCGCATGGCGCCGGGTGGGCCTGGCACTCGACCGCACCGGCTTCACGGTCGAGGACCGCGACCGCAGCCAGGGGACCTACTTCGTGCGCTACGTGGCGCCGAACCCCGACAAGAAGGAACCGGGCTTCTTCGGCAAGCTGCTGAGTTTCGGGCGCAGCGAGAAGACCGAGGCGCCGCTGAAGTACCGCATCGCCGTGCGCAGCCAGGGCGAATCCACCACCGTCTCGGTGCTCGATGACAAGGGCGGGCCGGCGGCTTCGGCCAATGCGCAGCGCATCGTGCAGGTGATCGCGGACGATTTGAAGTAACTGAAAACACGACCGGCATCGGCCGGCCGTGTCATTCAGGCGTACGCGAGCCCTTCGAAGTCCAGGATGTTGCGATTCAAGAGCCTGGGCAGCGGCAGCTCGGGCAACGCCACCGTCGTCCAGGCGCGCAGCGACGGCACCACCACCCACCTGCTGGTCGACTGCGGGCTGGGCATCCGGGCGCTGGACAAGCGCCTGGGGCAGGCCGGCATGCTGGCCGAGCAGGTCGACGCCATCTTCATCACCCACGAGCACGCCGACCACATCGGCTGTGCGCGGACGCTGGCGCTGCGCGAGCGCATCCCGGTGTGGATGTCCGAGGGCACCTGGCTGGGGCTGGGCCAGCCGGACTTCGACGGCCTGCTGCGCATCGCCGGCGACGGCATGGACATCGACGTGGGCGACCTGCGCGTGCGGCCGTTCACCGTGCCGCACGACGCGCGCGAGCCGCTGCAGCTGACCTGCACGGATGGCGCCTCGCGGCTGGGTGTCTTGACCGACCTCGGGCATGCGACGCCGCACATCATCGGGCAGCTGGCCGGCTGCGCCACCCTGCTGCTGGAATGCAACCATGACCCCGAGCTGCTGCAAGGCGGGCCCTATCCGTTCTTCCTGAAGAAGCGCGTGGGCGGTGCCTGGGGCCACCTGGCCAACGACGACGCCGCCGCCATCGCGCAGGCGCTGCTCGGGCATGGCCTGAAGCAGGTCGTGGCCGCGCACCTGAGCGAGCAGAACAACCGGCCCGATCTCGCGCGCGCCGCGCTGGAGGCGGCACTGGGCGCGGCCATCGAGATCCATGTCGCCGACGGGGCGAGCGGCAGCGGCTGGCTGGCCGCCTGAGTTTTGTGTCATTGCGGCCTTGAGCCGCAATCCATCTCCAAGCGACAGAGCACCTGCGTGCATGCGGCGGGAGATGGTTCCCGGCTTTCGCCGGGATGACATAAAGGAAAAAGCCGCCCGAAGGCGGCTTTCGCAGCGAGCGCGGAGCGCTTACTTGCTGGCGGCGGACGCAGCCGGGGCGGCAGCAGGCGCAGCAGCGGAGGCCGCCGGCGCAGTGGCCGGAGCGGCAGCAGCGTCGGAAGCGGCAGGGGCGGCCGCCGGTGCCGCGGTTTCAGCAGCCGGCGCAGGCGCCGGAGCGGGCGCAGCTGCGGGCGCCGGCGCGGGAGCCGGTGCCTCGGTCTTGCCGCAGGCGGCCAGGGCCACGGCAGCCACCAGCGATGCCAGGACGAGCGATTTCTTCATTGGGACGATCCTTTGGGAATGGTTGTTCGAATTTCCGGAAATTGCGGCGCAACCCCGATTGGCGCGCTGCATGAACAGCTGGCACTCGAGCTCCGTCTGCTCAACAAAAAATTATAGGTCCGAAGCCCCATCCCACGGAGCCAACCCTGTTGGCAGAAGGCCTCTACAGACCCAACGTTGTCGCGGAAAACGCGGGCGAGCTGTTCCGCAGCCATTCGTCCAGCCGTTCGCGCAAAGCGACACGGCGCTCGGGTTCGCTGCCGCTGACGCCCATGCATCGCTGCGGGTCCATGCGATGCATGACCCAGCCGGGACTCCAGATCGCGCTGGGGATGTCCAGCTCGTCGGCCGAGGGGCACCCCCGCGCCTCGATGATGTGGGCCCATGTGCGCCGCCACGTCACGAAGCGGGCATGCCGTCGCGCAAGCTCGTCGTAGCGGCGCGCCAGCAGCACGCAGCGGCGCCCGCCGGCCGACCAGGCCTGCAGCGACTCGGCCACTGCACGTTCACCCAGCGGCCAATCGGCAAAGGAGGGATCGGCGAGGATGATCTCGCGCCAGCCCTCGCGCGCGGCGCAGGCGAGCGCATCGCGCACGAGCTGTCCGAACGCCTGCCGCCCTTCGAAGCGGCCCTGCGGCAGCGCGGTCTCCTCGCTCATGCCGGCTCCTCGTGCGCCCAGCCGGCTTCGCACCACGCGGCCAGCAGTTGCAAGGCCTCATCGCTGGCGCGGGCCAGCTCGGCGCCGTCCAGCCGGCGCTCGTCGGCCAGCTTGCGCATCAGCCGCGCGTCCGGCCCGGACGCATGCCAGCTCTCGCCGTTGATGAACAGGTGGCGCCCGTCGTACAGCATGCGGGTGCGGCGGTCCAGCCGGACCGGGCGCCGGGCACGCGGCGCCTGCCCGGTCTCGAACCACACGTCGGGCTTGGGCTCGCTGAGGTATTCGCCGAGCGCGCGCGGCAGCGCCTGCGGGTCCTTCAACGCAGCGCGCAAGGCCTCCTGCGCGTAGCGCCGCAGCTCGGGCGGGATCTCGCCGGGCGCGCGCACGGCGCTCTGGCCGGGGTCGCGATAGACCGCCTCGCCCGCGGCGCCGGCTTCCTCCTCGGCCAGGCGCAGCAGCAGCTCGCGCGCCAGCTCGGCCCGTTGCGGCGAACGGAAGCCGATCGAGTACGTCTGGCACTCGCCTTCGGCCATGCCGTCGTGTGCATAGCGCGGCGGCAGGTACAGCATGTCGCCGGGCTCCAGCACGTGCTCCTCCTCCGGCTCGAAGGCCGCCAGGATCTTCAGCGGCACGCCCTCCTGCAGCGAGAGGTCCTTCTGCCGCCCGAAACGCCAGCGGCGCCGCCCTTGCGCCTGCAGCAGGAACACGTCGTAGCTGTCGAAGTGCGGGCCGACGCCACCGCCGTCCGTGGCGTAGCTGATCATCAGGTCGTCCAGCCGCGCCTGCGGCACGAACCGGAAACGCTGCAGCAGCTCGTGCGCGGCATCCAGGTGGAGGTCCACGCCCTGCACCAGCAGGGTCCATCCCGGGCGCGACAGCGGCGGCAGGGCGCGCCGCCCGAACGGCCCGCGGCGCAGGGTCCACTGACCGCCCGCGCGCTGCTCGACCATGCGCGACTCCACCTCGTCGCGCGCCGCCAGCGCGAACAGGCCGGCACGCCCCAGCAGCGGCTGCAATCCGGCAATGGCGCCGCGCACCAGCAGCGGCTTGCGCTGCCAGTGGCGCTTCATGAACTGGCGCGGGGAGAGGCCGCCGAGCAGCGGCGAGGGCAGGTGGACGTCCATCGAGGGCGGGGGAACTGCGAGAATTCTCGCCTATGCAAGTCACCCCGCAATGCGTCGTCGCGCTGACCTGGACGCTCAAGGACACCCTGGGCGAGGAACTGGACGTGCTGTCCGAGCCGGTGGAGTTCCTGGTCGGCGGCGGCGACCTGCTCGCGCGCATCGAGGAGGCGTTGCAGGGCCACGAGCCCGGCGCCCGGCTGGACCTGCACCTCGAGCCGGAGGATGCATTCGGCGACTACGACGACCAGCTGGTGTTCCTGGAGGCGCGCGGGTTGTTCCCCGCCGAACTGGAGGAAGGCATGGCGTTCGAGGGATTGCCCCCCGGCGCCAACCCGCAGGCGCCGGCCGACCGCCTCTACACCGTCACCGAGATCTACCCCGACCACGTGGTGGTCGACGGCAACCACCCGCTGGCCGGCATCGCGCTGCGGCTGCACCTGAAGGTGGAAGCCGTGCGCGAGGCCACCGAAGAAGAGATCGGCCGGGGGTCGGCCGGCCCCGGCTTTTTCCGGGTGGTACCGCCCGCGCCGGGGTCGAGTTCACTCCATTGAGCCGCCGCCCGCGGCGGCGCGAATCAGCTGCGATAGATCACGCCGTTCTCGACTCGCACGCGGTCACCCACGCGCAGGTCACCCAGTGCGCCGACTTCATAAGTGCGCCACTGGCCCTGGTCGGTCTGCACCGTGACCCGGTAGGCCGGGCCCGCCGCGCCGGCCGCCGCAGTGCTGTTCTCCTGCCGCTGGCCGATGCGATTGCCGACGACCGCACCGGCGGCGCCACCCAGCACGGTGGCCGCGCTGCGGTTGTCACCGTCGTTGATGTGCTTGCCGGCGATGTTGCCGACCACCGCGCCGATGATGCCGCCCACCACTGCGTTGCGCGCACTGGGGTTGGTGGCGCTGGTGGCGCCCATCTGCACGGTCTGGATGTCGGTCACGCGGCCGTGTTCCACGCCTTGCGGCACCGTCTGCGCCGTGGTGGCGCTCGGATAGGAGGTGCCCGGCGCCGTGCTCACGCTCGGGTAGACCGGCGTGCTGGGATAGCTCGCGGTCGGTTGCATGGGATTGCTGCCGCAGGCGGCCAGGCCGGCTGCGACGACGGTGGCGCCGGCGAGGGTGAAGATACGGTTGCGCATGGAACTCTCCTGGTAATGCAGACAACGGCGCAGCCAAGGCGCGCCCCGTGCTTTTCATTACAGGCATTCCAGCGGCGGGGGTGCCACCGCCATTGCCGCGCATGGTTGTAGGAGCCCGCGGGAGTGGCTGTAGGCGCTCTTCGGACCTGTTGCCGCCTCAGCCCTTGCCGGTCGAGCCGTAGCCGCCCTCGCCGCGTTGCGTGGCCGGGAACTCGCCGACGACGTTGAACTGCGCCTGCAGCACCGGCACGATCACCAGTTGCGCCAGGCGCTCCATCGGCTGCAGCGTGAAGGGTGTGTCGCTGCGGTTCCAGCAGCTGACCATCAGCTGCCCCTGGTAGTCGCTGTCGATCAGGCCGACCAGGTTGCCCAGCACGATGCCGTGCTTGTGGCCCAGCCCGGAGCGCGGCAGGATCAGCGCGGCGTAGCCCGGGTCCTTCAGCCAGATGGCGATGCCGGTGGGCACCAGCTTCCAGTCGTTGGGCGGCAACTCCAGCGGCCGCTCGATGCAGGCACGCAGGTCCAGCCCGGCGCTGCCGGGCGTGGCGTAGGTGGGCAGCTGGTCCGCCATGCGCGGATCCAGGATCTTGACGTCGACTCTCATGCGGGAAGGTTGCCGGGCAACCGGCGTGCGATCTCGGCCACCAGCATCCGGGCCAGCTGCAGCTTGGGCGCGCGCGGCAGCTCCTGCTCGCCGTGCTCGTCCACCAGCAGCAGCTGGTTGTCGTCCAGGCCGAAGGTGAGCGGGCCGATGTTGCCGGCCAGCAGCGGGATGCCCTTGCGCGCGCGCTTGGCCCGCGCATGGGCCAGCAGGTCGTGGCTCTCGGCGGCGAAGCCGACGCAGAACAGGCGGCCGTTGCGCGCCCGCTCGCCCTGCGCCACGGTCTGCAGGATGTCCGGGTTCTCGGTGAAGGCCAGCACCGGCGGCTGGCCGGAGCCATCCTTCTTGATCTTCTCGCCGGCTTCGCTGGCTGGGCGCCAGTCGGCCACCGCGGCGGTGGCGACGAAGACATCGGCCCGCGGCACTGCGGCCAGCGTGGCCTGCAACATCTGGCGCGCCGACGTCACGTCGACCCGCTGCACGCCGCGCGGCGTGGGCAGGTGCACCGGCCCGGCCACCAGCGTGACCTCGGCGCCGGCCTCGCGCGCGGCCCGTGCGATGGCAAAGCCCATCTTCCCGGACGAATGGTTGGTGATGCCGCGGATCGGGTCCATGGCCTCGAAGGTCGGCCCGGCCGTGACCACCACGCGCTGGCCGCGCAGCGGCTTGGGCTGCAGGAAGGCGGTGATGTCCTCCAGCAGTTCCTGCGGCTCCAGCATGCGGCCGTCGCCGGTTTCGCCGCAGGCCTGGTCGCCGCTGCCCACGCCCAGCAGGGTGGCGCCGTCCTGAGCCACCTGCGCCAGGTTGCGCTGCGTGGCCGGGTGCGCCCACATCTCGCGGTTCATCGCCGGCGCCAGCAGCAGCGGCGCGCGGCCGATCGGCCTGGCCAGGCACATCAGGCTGAGCAGCTCGTCGGCCCGGCCGACGGCCAGTTTGGCGATGAAATCGGCGCTGCACGGCGCGATGACGATGGCATCGGCATCGCGCGACAGGTTGATGTGGGGCATGTTGTTGGACTCGCGTCCATCCCACTGCGAGGTGTAGACCGGCCGCCCCGAGAGCGCCTGCATCGTCACCGGGGTGATGAAGCGCTCGGCCGATTCGGTCATCACCACCTGCACGGCGGCGCCCTCCTTGACCAGCGCCCGGCACAGTTCCGCCGCCTTGTAGCAGGCAATGCCGCCGGTCAGGCCCAGGACGATGCGTTTGCCGGCGAGATCGCTCATGCGGGCAATGTAGCAAAGACGGACATCCGTACGCAGAAGACGCGGAAAACACGGACTCCCGGACGCAGAAGACGCAGAGGAGGCGCAGAAGACGCAAAACAAGAAAAGCCATTTCTTGCTTGTCCTTCTGCGCCTTCTGCGCAACTTTTGCGTCTTCTGCGTCCGGGAGTCCGCCTTCTACAGCGCTCCTCTCACCCGTATAATTCCGCTTTACCACCACTCGGAAGCCCGGCCTTCCGAACGACATGACCAAATTCGTCTTCGTCACTGGCGGTGTGGTGTCCTCCCTGGGCAAGGGAATCGCCTCAGCCTCCCTCGCTGCGATCCTGGAATCGCGGGGCCTCAAAGTCACCCTGATCAAGCTCGACCCGTACATCAACGTGGACCCGGGC
>JAKFEA010000099.1:0-25065 GCA_036675905.1 Acidovorax sp.
CCCGGTGTTCGCCGAGCGGGTGTCGCCGTTGCCGGTTGGCCCCCGGCGCTTCCATCCACCGCCGATCGCGCTGGCCGACCTGCCGCGGATCGACGCCGTGCTCATCTCGCACGACCACTACGATCACCTGGACATGGACACGATCCGCCACCTGGCGCAGCGCGGCTCGCGCTTCTTCGTGCCGCTGGGCATCGGCGCCCATCTGGAACTGTGGGGCGTTCCGCCCGCGCAGATCGAGGAGATGGAATGGTGGCAGGAACGTTCGCTGGGCAAGGTGCGGATCGTGTGCACGCCTACGCGCCACTACTCGGGCCGCGGCCTGGACAATCGCAGCACGACCTTGTGGTCGAGCTGGTCGGTCCTGGGTCCGCAGCACCGCTTTTTCTACAGCGGGGACACCGGTTACGGGAAGCTGTTCCAGGACATCGGCGCGCGCCTGGGCCCGTTCGACATGGCCTTCATCAAGATCGGCGCCTACGGACCCGGCGCCGCGTGGACCGACATCCACATGACCCCCGAGCAGGCCGTGCAGGTGCATCGCGACGTGCGTGCGCGGCGCATGTTCCCCGTCCACTGGTCCACCTTCAACCTGGCCTATCACGATTGGGATGAACCGATCCGGCGAACGGTGGCGCAGGCCACTCGCGCGGGCGTGGAGCTGGTGACGCCCCGCGTGGGCGAAGTGGTGGATGCCGACCGCCCGTTCGAGTCGACGCGGTGGTGGGAGGCCGTCCGGTAGGGCTGGTGCCCTTCAGCCGCAAGAAGGCCGCCGACTTCGTTTGCGCACCTGTTGCGATGACTGCCGATCCGCCCGTTCGCCTCGCCCAGCCCGAAGATGCCGGGGACATCGCGGCGATGTCCCGCGACCTGATCGAACGCGGCCTGCCCTGGAACTGGCGCCCCGGCCGGGTGCTGAGGGTCATCCGCGATCCCGACACCAACGTAGCCGTGGTCAGGATGGATGGCACCCTCGTTGCCTTCGGCATCATGGAGTACCGGGAAGCAGACGCCTACCTGGCGTTGCTGGCCGTGCGCGAAGCAAGCCAACGCACGGGGATCGGCAGTTCGCTGCTGGGCTGGCTCGAATCATCGGCCCGCGTCGCCGGGGCTCGCCGGATCCGCGTCGAAGCGAGGCGGGACAATGTCCCGGCCCGGACGTTCTACAACGAGCTGGGCTACCACGAGGTCGCGATCAGGAGGGGCCGGTACAGCGACGGAGTGGACGGAGTGCTGCTGGAGAAGTGGCTTCGGCCATCCCTGGAGCGAGCTTGAGGTGGACGGGTCAGCGCGCAGCGACCAGGTTGCGGAAGTGGCGCTCAACGCGGTCAGCGTCGGCCGCGCGGCCGGTGAACAACTCGAAGGCACCCACCGCCTGGCCAACAGCCATTGTGCCGCCGTCCACAGTGCGGCAGCCTGCGGCCCGAGCTGCCTTCAGCAGTTCGGTCTCGATCGGGAAATACACGATCTCCGACACCCACATGGACGGCCGCAGCAGTGCCTGGGGGAGCGGCATTCCCGGCAGTTGGTCGGTGCCCGTGGGCGTGGCATGGATCAGTCCGGTGGCACCCGCAAGTCCGGCAGCGAGCTCAGTGAAGGCCGCGACACGCTCACCGAACCGTGTGTTGAGAGCATCGGCCAGCGCTTGCGCGCGGCGCGGAACGGCATCCGCGATCCGCAGCTCGCCGACGCCCAGCCGGCATGCCGCATCGGCAATGGCAGAGCCCGCGCCACCCGCCCCCAGCAGGACGACCCGCGACAGGTCGGCATCGGGCATCGAGCGTCGGAACCCCCAGGCCCAGCCGGCGCCATCGGTGTTGTGGCCGACCAGGTGGCCGCCGCGATTCACGACGGTGTTCACGGCGCCGATCTCGCGGGCCTCGGTCGAAAGATCATCCAGCAAGGGCACCACCGCCTGCTTGCACGGATACGTGATGTTCAGGCCGTCGAATCCGATGATCCGCGCAGCGGTCAGCAGCGCCGCCAGTTGGCCGGCAGAACCCGGGGTACGGTCGAGGTCGATCAGCTGGTAGTGCAGCCGGACGCCTTGCCGGCGTGCCTCCTCCTCCTGCATGGCAGGTGTCAGCGACTGCTGGATGCCGGCGCCGATCAGGCCGCACAGGAACTTGTCCGCTGGCATTGCTAGCCCGTGTAGCCCGCCAGTCGCGGCAGCGCAAGGACGAAGCCCGGCCAGACGCTCACCAGAGCCAGCGCTGCGAGCATCACCAGCAGGAACGGCCACGCCTCGCGAAGCAGCGGCCCCATACGCACATCCGCGATCTTCATCATCATGAACAGCAGGAGACCATAAGGCGGCGTGACCAGGCCGATCATGATGTTGAGCACGGCCATCACCCCGAAGTGCACCGGATCGATCCCCAAGGCGGTCGCGGTGGGCAGCAGCACCGGAAGGATCACCAGGATGATGGTCGAGCCTTCCAGGAATGCACCCAGCACCAGCAGCAGCACGTTAACCAGCAGCAGGTACCCCATGGGCGACAGCTCCAGGCCACCTAACTGCCGGCTTAGCGCCGCCGGGATGTTCTCGGAGGTGATCACGTAGTTGAACACCAGCGCGCCAGCGATCAGCATGCCGATCGAAATGCTCATGCGCGCGCTGGACAGCAACGAATCGTAGAACTCGGTCCAGCGCAGTTCGTACAGCAGCACGCAGATCAGCAGCGCATAAGCCGCTGCCACGCCGGCCGCTTCGGTGGGCGTGGTGACGCCGGTGTACAGGCAGCCGAGCAGCACCACCGGCATCATCAAGGCCGGAAAGGCTTCGCGGGTGATGCGCGGCATCTCGCGCAGCGGCACCCTCTGCTCCACCGGGAAGTTGCGCTTCTTGGCGAGCCACCAGATCAGCGCCATCTGCACACCGCCCAGCAACAGGCCGGGCAGCACTCCGCCGATGAAGAGGTATCCGATCGAGGTGCCCGAGACAAGCGCGTAGAGCACCAGCGGGATGGAAGGCGGCAGGATCGGCCCGAGCACCGAGGAGACCGCGGTCAGCGCCGCAGCGAACTCCGGCGTGTACCTGTTCTTGCGGGTCATCATCTCCTGCATCAGCTTGCCGGAGCCGGCGGCATCGGCCAGCGCGCTGCCCGACATGCTGGCGAACACCACGCTCTGGAGCACGTTCACCTGCGCCAGCCCGCCGCGGAAGCGGCCGACGATCGCGTTGCAGAAGCCCAGCAGCCGGTCGAGGATGCTGCCGTTGCTCATGATGGTGGCGGCCAGGATGAACAGGGGAATCGCCAGCAACAGGAAGCTGGAGTAGGTGCCATTGAGCAGCTGCTCGGCGGCCGCGCCCATGTCCATGCCCTTGAGATGCAGGTAGAGCACCGAGCCGCCGATCATGGCGAGCCCCACGGGCACGCCGAGTAGGCTGAGGGCGAGGATGGCGTAGAGCGCGAGGGCGAAGGGACTGGTGGGGTTCACAGAGCGGACGAAGTGACGCCCGGCGCTCGCGGCACGGGCAGAGTGCCGCGAACGGCACGCAGCAGCGTCCGCAGCGCACGCAGCATGACGGCGACCACGAACACGAGGTAAATGGAATAGGTGATGTCCATGCGCACGCCGAGATAGGAGCTCTTCTCCACCTTCATGAAGGCCACGTACTCGTACGAGGGCTTGAGCGACATCCCGAACAGCACCAGCACGCTCAGCGCGGCCATCCCCGCGACCACACGGCGGCCGACCGGCCCCAGCCGATCCACCACGAGGTCGATGCGGATCTCCTCGTCGTCCTTGAGCACGAACGCAGAGCCCCAGAGCACCAGCCACAGCCAGGCCGCGAGCGACAGCTCCGTTGTCCAGCCCACCGGCCAGTTGAACACGTAGCGCAGGACGATCTGGACGATGAAGGCGGCGAAGATCACCGCCAGCAGGGCCGCCGCCACCGCCTCGGCAAGGCGGTGCAGGGCCCCGAGGGTGCGGTCGAACATGGACCGCGTCACTTCATCGCGTTGATCTTGTCCAGCATGCCGGCCGGCCAGGACTTCGCCTCTTCCGACGCGAGGTAGACCTTGTGGGCATGGTCACGGAAGGCCGCGATGTTGGGCGTGTACACGTCCAGCCCCATCTTGCGGAAGCCATCGGCCAGTTCGGCCTCGCGCTTCTGGTGCTCCGCCGCGCTCCACGCGATGGCCTTGTCCGCTGCCGCCTGAAAGGCCTTCTGCTTCTGCAGGCCCATCGCGTTCCAGGTCTTCATGTTCACCGTGAGCAGGTCGAAGGCCACGAGGTGCGAGGTCAGCACGATCTGCGACAGCACCTCGTTGAACTTCATGTTCTGCACGTTGGGCAGCGGGTTGTCCTGGCCGTCGACTGCGCCGGTCTGCAGGCCGGTGTAGGTCTCGGCATAGGCCATGGGCGTCGGATTGGCGCCGATCGAGCGGCCCAGCAGCTGCCAGGCGTCGCCGGGCGGCATGCGCAGCTTCACGCCCTGCAGGTCGGCCGGCGTGCTGATCTTCTTCTTCGGCTTGAGGCCGACGTGGCGGGTGCCGAAGAAGGTGGGCCCGAGGATCTTCACCTTCACCTGGTCCTCGACCATCTTCTTCATCTGCGCGCCGAGGTCGCTGGCGAAGAAGGCGTTGAGGTGATTGGCGTCCCGGAACACGTAGGCCGCGGTCAGCAGCGACCAGGCCGGCACCTGCTTGGCGATGTCCTGCGGCGCGATGTTGCCCATCTCCAGGTTGTCGCGCTGCAGCGCCACCAGCTCGGTGCCCTGCCGGAACAGCGTGGAGTTCAGGTGCAGCTCCAGCTTGAAATCGGCCTCCACGTCCCTGGCGAACATCTTCATCATGTCGGCCCGGATGTCCTTGTCCGAGAACACGGCCGCGAAACGCAGGGTCGGCTGGGCCTGGGCCCAGCACGGCAGCGCCGCACCGGCGGCAAGAGCGGCGCCCGCGCCGAGAAGCGAACGGCGGTCGATGGAATGGTTCATGGTTGTCTCCTGGTGTGGTCGTTGGAAACTCGGGTCAATGGGCCAGCCGGTTGGCCAGCGCGCGCAGGGCCAGCTCGTAGCCGAAGGCGCCGAAGCCGCAGATGACGCCCGTGGCGGCCAGCGACACCAGCGAGTGCTGGTAGAGCGTATCGCGCCGGTGGATGTTGGTCACGTGGACTTCGGCGATCGGCTGGTCCATGGTCTTGAGCGCGTCCAGCAGCGGGATCGAGCGGAAGGACAGGCCCGCCGGGTTGATGACGACGGCGGCGGCTTTCTCGCGGGCTTCCTGCACCCAGTCCACCAGCACGCCCTCGTGATTGGTCTGGCGGAAGTCGCACCCGAAGCCCAGTTCGAGCGTCACCCTGCGGCACAACTCCTCGACCTGCGAAAGCGTGGTGCTGCCGTACAGATGCGGCTCGCGAATCCCCAGCAAGTTGAGATTCGGCCCGTTCAGGACGTACACGGTGCCGCTCATGCCTGGCCCGTGCGGTGTTGCTTGCCCATACTGCTGTCTCCTGCCTTGACTTAGGTCACGCCGGTTTTTCGTTGCCGCGGATTCTTGGGCTCGCGTGGGAGAATGTTTCCTTACTGGAAACCCGTTCCGCATCAAGAAATCATGAGCATCGCCCTCGACCGCGGCCTCTCCTTGCTGGAGCACCTGACACGCTATCCCCAGGGCCTGCCCATCTCCCTGATCGCCTCCGAACTCGACATACCGCTCTCCGCCTGTCATCGCCTGCTGGCCGATCTCCAGCGGCGCGACTATGTCCGCCAGACCCGACAGCAGGGTGACTACGTGCTAACCACCAAGGTGGTTTCGCTGGGCCTGGGTTTCCTCAGCAGCGGCGGCATCGTGGACATCGCCGAGCCGCTGCTGGAGCGGCTGGCACAGCTCTCGGGCGAGCTGGTCCGGCTTTCCATCGTCGATGAGGATCGCCTGACGTTCGTCGCCAAGTCGCAGGGCGCGCGCCAACGCGGCATGCGCTACGACCCGGACATGGGCGCCGATGCGCGGCTCTCGTGCACCGCATCGGGCCACGCATGGCTGATGACACTGAGCGATGAACGTGCGCTGGAGCTCGTGCTGCGCCAGGGCTTCGGCAAGCCCGATGAGTACGGGCCCAAGGCGCCGACCACCGTCAAGGCCCTGCTCGGCTTCCTGCACGCCGCCCGTGTCCGCGGCTACGCCATCATCGACGAGGTGTTCGCGCCTCGCATGACCGCGGTCGCGGCGCCGGTGTACCGCCGGGAAACCGTGATCGGCGTGATCAGCATTGCGGGGCCGAAAGCGCGCCTCACGGCTGAGCGGATGCACGAGCTCGCCCCCGACCTGCTGAATGCAGCGGCCGAGCTGGGTCCCATCAGCAACGCATCCACCTTGTTCGGTCGGCCCGCACTGGGCAAAGGTTGATCGCAGCGGCGGACCCCGAGGCGCCCGCCGGCGAGCGGCCGTCATCAGCAAGGAACTGAATGCCTCCATGGTCGCGATGATGGTGGTGACCATCGCGGTAGGCACGGCCATGGACATGACGTCGACCATCCTGATCCTCACGCCGGTCTTCATGCCGCTCGTCAAGGCCGCCGGCATCGACCCCGTGTGCTTCGGCGCGTCGGCGTGCTGTTCCTGCCGGTGTTCTTCCCGTCATTGGTATGGGTAGGGCCGGCTTCATGGAGCGAAGCGTCGCTTCAGTCGGGTTTGAACTTCGAACTGAACTTGAGCGCGTCGGCCTGCAGCTCGAAAGTGACCAATTGCCCGTTCTTTCCGTCGGCGAGCCGATGCGCCGCGAACAGACTGTACTTCCCCTGCAGGTAGAAGCTGGGCAAGTCGATGAGTGCGTAAGGATGGGGCACGAACACCTCGTGCAGGAAGACCTCGCGGTGTTGGTTGCGCGGTGACGGGTACAGCTTGTACTCGGGCGTGGTGAAGGCGGCTTCTGGCATGCCGCCAGCTTAGACCAGCGCGGCGGCCGGAGCAGCGGCGCCGCTTTTCGACACACCGCGGTTTCCCCATCACCTCGCCGGCTCTGCCAACGCCTTGCGGAAGAAGCCAACGATCGCGCGGTTGATCCTGGGCACCTCCGTCTGACGGTCGAACCCCGGCGGATCCAGCACGAGCTCGGACACCCCACCTGCAGTCGGAAGCGGCCCCAGCAGCGCCCCGTGCCCGCCATGGGCCAGGTCCAGGAGATGCTCGCAGGTGCGGCACGCGGCAGCGACGACGCCGCTGTGGAAGCGCGGAACCAGCCAGCGGTCGTGCTGCGCGCTGATCAGGGCCAGGGCGACTTCGGGCTGGCGCAGTGAGTCGGGGTCGAAGTCGGCCGCGAACGGCACACCGGCCACGACGGCAACTATGCGGCGATCCACATGCCCGTACCATGACGGGTCGTCGAACTTGCGGTCGTTGATGGCCGTGACAAGCAGCTTCTTGACACCATCCAGCACGCCGCCTGTCAGGGCGACCGAAGGACCGGCACAGGCGTGGAAGTCCTCGGCCAGGTGGCGCCGGCAGTGGTCCCGCAGCCGGGACGGCGACCAGCTTCCGCCAGCCAGCGTGAGCGCGGTGTGCCCACCGGCCGACATCCCGAACATGCCGACGCGGGCGAAATCCAGGGTGGAGACGAACGCCGGATCCTGCGCCAGCCGGTCGATCGAGCGGGAGACTTCCAGCGGGCGGCGCCGCCAGGCGGGGGGGCCGGGGTCGCTCGGGTCGCGGGCGTTGTCCGCCTGGTGCTCCGGCAAGGCCACGGTGAACCCGGCCTCCACCAGTGAACGCACCAGGTCGAAATGCACCCAGGGCGACCCAGGCGAGCCATGCGAGATCACGACGAGGCGAGACTTCGCCGGCATCGGCACCGCATCGGTGGCGACATCCAGCTGGAAGCCGCCCCTGCTCACGGAGGCCGGGGCGGACTGCGTCGGGTAGAAGACGGTCACTGGCCCCGAGACCGCGTCGGGCGGCAGTTCCACCATGCCGACGCCGGCGTGGGCGGCCGCAGCCAATGCGGCCACTCCGGCCACCAACCACCGCATCGCGCTCGGAAGGACGAGGAAAGGTTCAGTCATGGGAGCTCCGTTGGGTGCAGCCTCGAAGGCTAGGAGCAGCGCCGGCAGGGGGCTTGAACGAAAAGGCTGTGGATGCAGCCTTTCCGTTCAAGCCCGATCGTCACCCCATCGCCTCGGCACGCCCACCGACGCGGTGGTTCAGGCGAAGTGGTGCTTGCGCAGCCGGGCGCCGACGCTGAGCGGCCCCGTCATTTGCAGTGCCGAGGGCACCAGGCCGAACATGGTCCGCGAGGTGCGGGACAGGTGCGCCGAGTCGGCGAACCCGGCCGCGTGCGCGGCCGCTGCGAGCGACTCGCCTTGCACCAGCAGCGTCCACACGTGCAGCAGCCTCCGCCACAACAGGTAGGTGCGCAGGGGCATGCCGGTCTCCTGCACGAACAGGTGCCGGAAACGGCTGGGCGAGAGGTGCGCCACCGCGGCAACTTCCTCCAGGCTCACCGGCTGGTCCACGCGCCGGGCGATGTGGGCCACCGCGTCGAGCACGCGCGGGTCGGAGGGTTCACGCTGCTCGGCGCCCGAAAGCTCCCGCACCATGGCGAGGTACACCGCCTTCACCGCCTCGGGCCGGCGCTCGATCCGCCACGCGTGCTCGAGCCGCTCGGCGAAGCTCGCCATCCGATCGGGTGGCAGAACCTCCAGCTTTCCCTGCAGGCGCGCCGAGATGGCCTTCCCGGCCGCGGTTTCCGGCTCCATGAAGAGCACGGAGCTCCAGTCGCAATCGTTCACGTCGATGCTGTGGACGGCGCGTGACGGGACCAGCGCACCGGAGCAGGGTTGCCACGGGCCATTGCGGCCGAACCGCACCCGGAGCCCGGAAGGCGAACCGATGGAGAGCTGGATCGCGTAGTGCGAGTGCAGCGCGATGGCGCCGCTGCCTTCGCCGATGAGCGCGCAGCCGCCGCTCCAGGCGAGGAAGTCGCCGTGGTACCGCGGGAGGATGGCGCGTGGCACGGCGCCAGTCTACTCCGCAGCGCCAGCGCACGAGGACGGCCAGGCAGCGTTCGGTCCCGCCGTCACAGGACTCTCGTGCAGGCCGTGAGGAACCCGGAGTGCCGGTTGTACCCGCTTGGTGCCCGTATGCGCCCTGATGTCTGCCATCGACCCAGAAGCTGCCGTCGATCCCTCGTGAGAAGATCGGAGTTGCGCGAGGTGCGAGTCGGCCCGGCGCCGAGACTTGCGCCGGGCTGCGGAATGCACATGGACGAGCCGTTCTCCCCCGATCACCAACACCCAAAGGCGTTCCAAGCCCGAGGTATCGCGGAGCAGCCGCAACCCGGCAGGGAGCAGGTCTGGGTGGAGCTGCTGCGCACCCCCTTGCCGTACCTGGACCTGGAGGTCTTTGGGCAATTGCACCCGGTCGGCGTGGAGCAGGCGGACGGGCTCACATTGCTTCGCATCCAACCGGCCCAGGAGGTCAAGCGCGCACTGGCGCCATGGACACGCCGCTTCGGTACAACCGTGCCGGCCTTCACCAGCTTGGGGGCCGAGGCGGGCGAACTGCTCGGCGCGCCCGAGGACGCGGCGCGCTGGCTACAGGAGCGGCCGCTGCTGTGCTCCGCAGTCCCGGTGCTCGATGACCTCCTGATCGCGGCCCGGGCGATGACAGTGCCGGATGCAACCGCCGCGGTTGGACGCGCCGCACGGCAGCTGGCCTATGCCGCCGCCGCACTTGTGGTGGCCACGTCCCAGCGCTGGCCCGGCGCGCAGATTCGGTGGTCGGACGTGAAGAACCGGCCGACGCTGCGTCTGGTCGCGCAGGCCATCGATCTCGCGCTGGCGGCGCAGGACCACGAGCGCTCGGTCGCGTGGATGCGCTGGATGCTTGCTCGCGACCCGGAAGATGCGCATGGCTGGCGCAGCGCCATGGAGTCCTTGCGCCGGCCGGACGAATACCGGCCCTGACATCCGAGGAAGAAGGCGGTACCGGCCAGGGAACTTGCACAGAGCCGCAGGCGGCTTCGTTGGAGAGTGCCCGCCTCTGGCCGTCAGCGGACCTGCCGGGCGTGGTGCATCCTCCGTGCATGCAACTCGATTACCTGATCTTCGACTCCACGGATGAGGAAACCGGGTCCTGCAGCTTCGACGCCATGGCGTCCGTGCTAGCGGACCGGCTTCCTGCCTTGATCGGCGAGGTCGACGCCGTGCTGGCTTGGGCGCACCGCGAGTTCGGCGCCCCGCAGGCGGCAGCGGACGAGGGAGAGTGGGACTACGAGTTGCAGGCGGTCGGCGAGTCCGACGTCCCGTTGGAGGTCAGCTACGACTTCGAACGCGAAAGGGTTTCCATGCCGCTCGGGTTGCGTGGCCGCATGACGATCACGCTCACCCTCAGCGGGTCGCGCGCTTTCGGCGAAGCGTTCCGGGAAGCCTTTCCCGATCCGGACTGACTTGCAGCCCCTCAGCCCCGCCGTGCCGCTTCGATGGCCGCGATGTCGATCTTGCCCATCTGCATCATCGCTTCGAAGGCGCGCCTGGCCGCTGCGGGATCCGGATCGGCAATCGCGTCCGTGAGGGCTCGCGGCGTGATCTGCCAGGACAGGCCCCACCTGTCCTTGCACCAGCCGCACGCGCTTTCCTGGCCGCCGTTGCCGACGATCGCATTCCACAAGCGATCGGTTTCGGCCTGGTCGTCGGTCGCCACCTGGAACGAGAAGGCCTCGCTGTGCCTGAACGCGGGACCGCCGTTCAGGCCCAGGCAAGGGATGCCGAGGACGGTGAACTCGACCGTCAGGACATCGCCTTGCTTGCCGGAGGGATAGTCCCCAGGCGCACGAAGGATGGCACCCACGGCGCTGTCCGCAAACGTCGCCGCGTAGAACTGCGCGGCTTCCAGCGCGGTGCCGTCGTACCAGAGACAGATCGTGTTCTTGGCGGCCACTTGCGTTCTCCAATTCCTGACGGGAACGTGCAAGCTAACGATGAACACCGCCCCACGTCAAGCCAGCGCTGGGCGCCTCTGGTCACCAGCCGTAAAAGCGCGGCCAGGTCTCGACCTCGCCGCCCGGCAGGATCGCGTGGTACTCGGGGTGCTGCGCACCCGTGGCGCAGGCATGGTTGGGCAGGATGCGCAAGCGCGTGCCGACCGGAAACCGGGCGGCGATGGCCTGGTCGGTGCCTTGGGCGAGGGACAGGATCCCATGCTCCTGGTTCGCGCTGCCCAGGACGTAGCCCTCGATGGGCTGGCCGTCGACCGTGCACACCTGGCCGTAGCCGAAGTCGCGCTTCTGTTTCTGCGTGCCGCGGTCCCGGCTCATCGCCATCCAGCCGGCGTCCACGATGGCCCAGCCCTTTTCTTCCTGGTGGCCGATCACGGTGGTGAGCACCGACAGCGCGATGTCGCGCGTGCCGCAGACGCCCACGTTGTGCATCACCAGATCGAAGAACACGTAGACACCCGCGCGGACTTCGGCGACACCGCCCAGCGCCCGGGCCGACAGCGCGGTGGGCGTCGATCCCACGCTCACCACGGGACAGGGCAGGCCCGCCTGCCGCAGGCGCTCGGCGGCACGCACCGTGCCCGCGCGCTCCTGCTCGGCGATCCGGCGCAGCGCTTCGGGGTCGTCGACGTCGTAGCTCGACCCGGCGTGCGCCATGACGCCGCCCAGCCGCATGCCGCCTTCGTGCAGCGTCCGCCCTGTCGCGAGCAACGCGTCGCCCTCGGGTGGAATGCCCGAGCGGTGGCCATCCACGTCGATCTCGATCCAGACCTCGAACGCCTCGCCTTGTGCCCGCCCGAAGGTGGCGATCGCCTGCGCGCCGGCGACGCTGTCGGTGATGATCTTCAGGTCGCAGCCACGCCGGCGCAGCGCGAGGACCTGGGGCAGCCTGGAAGGCACGATGCCCACCGCATAGAGGATGTCGGCGATGCCGGCGCCGAAGAACTGGTCGGCTTCCTTGAGCGTGGACACCGTGATGCCCTGCGCGCCCGCCGCCAGCTGCGCCTGCACGACGGGCAGGCACTTGCTCGTCTTCACGTGGGGGCGGAACCTGACACCCAGCGCGTCCATGCGCTCCTGCATGCGAGCGACGTTGTGGTGCATGCGCTGCGTGTCGATGAGCGCAGCGGGGGTGTCGAGATCGGCGATCGTGGTCATCGGCGCGTGACTTGGGAGGATGAGGCGCCACTGTAGCCTCCGGCACGTCCATGCCGCGCGATCAGGCGCACGATCAGGGATTGAGCCACCCCGGCTGCGTCGCCGCGAACGGCGGCGGGCCGTACCCCATGGGCCGGGTCGGCTCATGCGCGTGCATCGTGGGCATGGGCTGCGTCGGCTGGAACTCCCTCGTATCCAGCGCGTCGGCGTTGGTCCAGGGATCGCCCGACACGGGCAGGCTGGATTCGAGCCCCATCACGCGGCGGACCGCGAACATGAGCGACTCGGGATCGAACGGCTTGGTGAGATACCCATCGGCCCCGCCGGCGAGCGCCTGCAGGACGGCTTCGCGGGTGGCGCGGCCGGTCAGCATGAGGGCCGGCACATGGCACAGGCGCGGATGCGCGCGCAGCCTGGCCAGCACCTGGAAGCCGTCGGCGTCGGGCAGCGTGACGTCCAGCAGGACCACGTCGGGGACCTGCGGCCGGCTCAGGGCGGCCACGACCTGGGCGCGGTTGGCCGCCAGGCAGACCTCGAAGCCCTCCAGCGCCAGGAAACACTCGATCATGCGCGAGAGCACCGGGTCGTCCTCCACCACCACGGCCCGGTACGGCCGCGAAGCAGCCGGACTGGCGCCGCGCGGGCGCTGCCAGGCCAGCCCCACGGAAAAGCCGGCCTTGCGCAAGGAGCTGGGTGGCTGCGCCGCCCCGTCCGAACCCGTGAGCTGCAGCATGTTGAGCTGCTGCGTCGCCATTGCATCGAAGCGATCGGGTTTGACCGGCTGCACGAGCTTGCGCTGCTGCAGCGCCTTGAAGGCCGCCGCGAACCGGTCGCCGGAGGCGTGGGGCATGCACTCGCGCACTTCGCGCAAGGGGAGTGCTCCGTCCAGCCGGATCAGGAGTTCGAGCTGAACCGGATCGAGCATGGTGGCGTGGCCGTTCAGCTCGGCCGTGCCCTTGGCGCTCAGGTCGAAGATCTGCTCCATCGGGAGCAGCAGGAGGGGGTTGTGCGAGGGGCTTGCCATGCCGAAAACTCCTTGGCTGCGGGTTGCCTGACTGGGGTTCTGTGATCGAATGGGGTTGCTGCCGGGGGCGGCCGGGTCGGAGCCGATCACGCCGGTTGCGCCTCGCCTTCTTCGTCGAGCCGCTCGGCGACGGCTTCCACGAGCCTGGCCATGGCCCGCTCGAGCGCCTTCAGGCGCTCCTGGACCACGACCGGCGGCTCGTAGGTGCGAAGCGCGTCCTCCAGGCTGGCGGCCAGGTGCCGCACATGCTCCGCGCCGATGTTGGCGCACACGCCCTTCAGGGTGTGCGCCAGGCGCTCGGCGGCCGGCAGGTCGCCCGTGGCCAGCGCCTCGTGGATCTGGGCCGGCACCTTGGCCTGGCCCTGGACGAAGCGGGTGAGGATCGTGCGATAGAGCTTGCGGTTGCCGCTGGCGACCTGCAGCCCCCGCGCTGCGTCCAGGCCCGCGATCCCTCCGAAGGGCTGGCCCGCCGAAGCCGGCGTCGGCAGCGGCGCGGTGTCGCCCCTGGCCGCTTCCAGCGGCGGGATCCAGCGCAGCAGCGCGGCCCACAGTGCCGCCGGGGAGACCGGCTTGGTGAGGGTGTCGTTCATGCCCGCGTCCAGGCACAGGCGCCGGTCCTGCTCCATCGCGTTGGCGGTCATGGCGACGATCGGCAGGTGCGCGAGCCGGCCGATCTTGCGGATCTCGCGCGTGGCGGTGACGCCGTCCATGACGGGCATCTGCATGTCCATGAACACCAGGTCGTAGTAGCCGGCCTGCACCTTGTGCAGGGCGGCCTGTCCGTTCTCGGCGACCTCCACCTGCATGCCGGCCTGGTGCAGCATCTCCTCGGCCACCATCTGGTTGATCTCGTTGTCTTCCACGACGAGCACCCGGGAGCCGCGGATCGCGGCCAGCATCGCCGGGGGTGCATCGGCGTCCTGCGGCGGCCGGCTGCGCGGCTGCGGCTCGGGCGCCGTTCCGGCGCGGGCGGCGAGCACCTGCATGGTCGCGTCGAACAGGGCCGAGGGGTGGACCGGCTTGACCAGCACCGATTCGATGCCGGCCGACTCGGCCTGCTTCATCATCTCCTCGCGGCAGTAGGCCGACACCATCATCAGGGTGGGCGGCAACTCCAGCCCGAGCTCGCGGATGCGCCGGGCCGTCTCGAGGCCGTCCATTCCGCCGGGCATGCGCCAGTCCAGGTACACCATCTGGAAGGGCCTGCCCTCGACAGCCGCCTCGCGCACCGCATCCACGGCCAGCTCGCCCGAAACGGCTTCGCTGACCTCGAAGGTCATGTCGTGGAGCATGTCCACGATCGCGGCGCGCGCGTAGAAGCTGTCGTCCACCACCAGCGCCCGGCAGCCGTGCAGGTCGGGCAGCAGCGCCGGGTCACGCCCGGCCTGCAGGCCGATGCCCAGGGGCACCCTGAACCAGAAGTTGCTGCCGCGGCCCACCTCGCTGTCGAGGCCGACCTCGCCGCCCATCAGCTCCACCAGCTTCTTGCAGATCACCAGCCCCAGGCCGGTGCCGCCGAAGCGCCGGGTGGTCGACATGTCCGCCTGGGAAAAGCTCTGGAACAGGCGGTCGATCTGCTCGCGGCTCAGGCCGACGCCGGTGTCGCGCACGCCGAGTTCCAGCACCACCCGGCCGTCGCCCTCCTCCACCGCCTTGACGCAGATGCCGACCTCGCCGCGCTCGGTGAACTTCACGGCGTTGTTGGTCAGGTTCAGCAGGATCTGCCCGAGCCGCAGCGAGTCGCCTATGAGCTGCCTGGGCACCTTCGGATCCACTTCCAGCACCAGTTCCAGCCCCTTGGCCTCGGCGGCCGTGGACACCAGGCTGCAGGTGCTCTCCAGCATGTGGTTGAGGTCGAACTGCGCCGTCTCCAGCTCCAGCTTGCCGGCCTCCACCTTCGAGAAGTCCAGGATGTCGTTGATCACGCGCAGCAGGTGCTGGCCGGCGCCCTGCACCTTCTCGATGTAGTCGCGCTGCTTGGGCGTGAGCTCGGTCTTCAGGGCCAGGTGCGACAGCCCGATGATCGCGTTCATGGGGGTGCGGATCTCGTGGCTCATGTTGGCCAGGAACTCGGATTTCGCCTGGGTCGCCGCCTCCGCGGTCTCTTTGGCCGCGCGAAGATCTTCCTCGGCCTGCTTGCGGTCGGTGATGTCGCGTCCGATGGACAGCACCCCCATGGGCCTGCCGTGCTCGTCCCACATCGGCGAAACGACGCTTTCGTACAGCCGGCGCCTGCCGTCCGCAAAGTGTTCGGCCCAATACTCCGCCGTATCGGGCTTGAGGGTTTGCAACACCCGCTTGTCGCGCTCCTTGATTCGCTCGATCGCCTCCGGGCGGAACGGGAGCGCATCGACCGTACGGCCCTTGATCGCCTCGATGCTCGTCTCGGCCATGTCGGCGTAGGGCTGGTTGCACCCGAGATAGCGGCCCTCGAGGTCCTTGAAATAGATCCCGTCGACGGTCGAATCGATGATGGACTTGAGCAGGCGCTGCTGGAGCTGGCTCTCGCGCTCGGCCGCCTTCCTCTCGGTGAAGTCCTTGACGTTGATCACCAGCATGGCCCGGCCGGCGTGCTCGGTCAGGAACACCGACACCTCCACGTCGCGAAGCGCGCCGTCCTTGCGCTTGTGCTGCGTCTCGAAAGTCGCCGTGCGGCCTCTTGCCAGTTCGCCAAGGACGTACTGGCGCCGCGCCGAGGTGAACCCACGATCGATCTCGCTCACCTTCAGTTTCAGCGCCTCGTGCAGCGAGTAGCCCAGGTGCTCGCACATCGCCGGGTTCGCGTAGGTGACGCTGCCGCTGTCCCGGTCGATCCAGGCCATCGGCCCGGAGTTCTCCAGCACCTGGGCGTTGAACGCCATCATCTCGTTCTGCAGGACTTGCTCGGTCACGTCGCGATAGACGATGACGAACCCGAGCTGCTTGCCGAAAACGTGCTGCGGGCGCGTTCGCCGCTCGATGAAGCGCCCGTCCTTGAGGGCCAGGACGCCCGACCACTCCTGGATCGAAGAGGGCGTCTCCAGAGCGCGGGCCAGTCGCCAGAACTCGTCGGGATCCTTCAGCTGGCTGGCCACCAAGTCACGGAAAGCAGGGCCGTCGACCTGGCTGATCTGGTCCTCGGGCACCGACCACATTTCGGCGGCCCGCACATTCATGAAAAGGGTGCCGTCCGGGCGCATGGCGATGATGCCGTCGCTGGTGTTGTCCAGCGTGGCGTGCAGTGCGGCAAGGGATCGTCGGCAGGCGGCCAGCTCCGCCTTCAGGTGCTCGTTCTCGACCTTCGGGTCCGCGCCATCTTGAGTCGCCACGATGCCTCTCCGCGTCATGTAACTGCTTGTGTTGCAGTCGACTCTAGTTGCCGCTTTCGGAAGGTGGCTAGGTTTTTTTCTTAACGCCGGTCGCGCGGGCCGTTGCTGGCCGCCTGGATGCCAATTCCTTGGCGCTGCGCAACTTTGCGGGCGGCGCGGCTGCAACAGGGCGCGCTTTCGTGCTCACAAAGACGAGGCGGATGAGGCTACAAGGAGCAGCACCGGTGACTTGATCTCGCGTCCCGCCGTCCTATAGTGGTTCGGCCGGGCGGCGGCTCGTGTTCGTCGTCACCTTTGTCATTCGAGCGCCCGGGCAGCTTGCTCGGCAGCGCCGCCGCCAGCGACTGGCGGGATTCCTGGGCCCTAGGAGGCACACCATGGCAACTCCGGTTTCCATCAGCAAGTTCGAAGTCAAATCGCACGGCTCGCCCGACGAGGTGCGCTCGCCGCCGAAGACGCGTGTCGAGGTGGTCCAGCTCGGGAGCTACACCATCGGCCGGTTCAACTTCCAGCCCGGCTGGCGCTGGTCCGAATGCGTGAAGCCGATCGTGAAGACTGACCTGTGCCAGCTTTCGCACGTGGGGCACGCCGTGTCGGGGCGCATCCGTGTGCGCATGAGCGACGGGACCGAAAAGACGATCAGCGCGGGCGAGTCGTACACCATTCCACCCGGTCACGATGCATGGGTCGAAGGCGATGAGACGTTCGTGGGCGTCGAGGTGCTGAGCGCGGATACGTACGCGAAGCCGGGATGAATCATTCGAAACGGCCCGGGAGGAGGCTGCGGTTTGCTCAATGAGTCGCGAAGGCGGAGCTTCCGCCTTCAGCAGCGCGCCGCGCGCGGGTGCCGCGGCGGCGCGAGCTGCGGGTGGATCACTCCATGCGCCGCCGCAGCATCACGCCGGCGAGCATCCCCAGGCCGAGCACGACCACGCTTGACGTCACCGGCCGTGAAGCGATCATCCCGGCCAGCCCGTTCTGCGTGTCGTATTCACTCCGCTGCCACGCGAGGCCCTTGCCTCGTGCATCCGTGCTGAAGTAGGCCATTTCCGGCGCAGGGTCCCGACGCCGCATCAACACCGTTGTCAGCAGCCCGCTCGCGGCCAACACGGCGCCGAGGCCGGCCCAGGGATGCGCCTGCGCCGTGGAGCGTGCCACGCTGCCGTACTCGTGCGAGCGCGCCAGGAGCCGCTGCGCGGCCATCCGCATCTTCAGCGGCAAGGCCTCCGTCTCGCGGGCCAGGCTGGATGCCGCGGCCTTGGTCCCGGCGATCCCGGAAGCGGCAGCGAAGCCGGCCTTGCCGGCCGCTTCCCGACCGGTTCTGCCGACACGCTGCAGGTACGCATCGGCGGCGTCGCTCCAGCGCTGCGTGTGCCGTTCAATCCCCGGGCTCGCCTCCCAGGTCGAAAGCGTACGGACGGGCACCTTGATCACGCGCACCTTCGGCTTGCGCAGGAACAGCCGGTCGAGGAGCACGCCCGCCGCCAGCACGATGCCGGCGGACTGCAGCGGTTGATTGTTCATCCGCGTGCCCAACCTGTCACGGTACTGCCGTGCCTGCTCGCCGTACCGGACCCGGGTCGAGGACATGCCACCTCTGGCGGAGCCCAGGCGCTGCTCGATGCTGTCGATGGCCCGGTGCATCGTGCCGGCGAAACGGTGCACGCGGTCATGGCCGTTGCCGGTCGAAGCGCGCGTTCCTGTCGAGGCATCGAGCCCGTGCGAGCCGACCGCTCCGGCCGGGGTCGACGGGACTGCGGCGCTGCCGGTCGTGAAGTCTGGATTCGTCGTGGGATTGATCACGCTGTGTTCCTCCTGGAGTAGGCGTAAGCCATTCTCTTGGCAGGCGTGATCCGATCGGCCTCAGCAGCGGGTATCAGCTTGTCTCAAGCTGCGCGCGCATGGCGTGCTGCTCAAACTACTGCACCGGCCCCTTCAGCGCCTTCGGGATCGGCAGCGGCAGCACGCCGATGCCCTCTTCCAGCAGCGCCTGGGTCTCCTCGCGCGAGGCCTGGCCGCGGATGCCGCGCTCCTCGGTTTCGCCGTAGTGGATGCGGCGGGCTTCCTCGGCGAAGCGCTCGCCGACGTCCTCGGTGTTGGACATCACGTGGCGCACCATCTTCAGCCAGGCCTTCTGCAGGTCGGCATCGGGCGTGGTGGCGACGTCCTGGCGGGCCGAGGGCTCGGCCTGCGCGCCGAGGTTCAGGCGGGGCGCGCTGAGCATCTTGGTGACGGCCGTGTCACCGCACATCGGGCATTCGACCAGGCCGCGCTCCAGCTGGGCCTGGAAGTCGTCTTCCGAGCCGAACCAGCCTTCGAAGGCATGGCGGTGCGAGCACTGGAGGTTCAGGACCTTCACGGCGTCGACGGGCCGCCCCTGGGCGCCGAGCCCCCTCTGGGGGCAGCGGAGCCACGGAGTGGTGAAGCGTGGGGGTTCATGATCCCTCGATTATGGGCGCCAGTCGAGTTGCCAAGCCCCTGCAAGGACGTTCTGCAGCCAGAGCATGCCGATCAGTGTCTTGGCGTCGGTCACGCTGCCGTCGCGGCACCACTCCATCAGCTGCGGCGGCGTGGCGGTGAACACGTCGAGGAACTCCTCCTCGTCCAGCCGGCGCTCGCCGGCGGTCAGGCCACGGGCGAACCAGACATCGATGAACTCGGTGGAATACGAGATCACGGGGTGCAGCTGGCCGGCATAGGCCCACTCGCGCGCCGTGTAGCCGGTTTCCTCCTGCAGTTCGCGCCGCGCGCAGGCCAGCCGGTCCTCGCCCGGGTCGAGCTTGCCGGCCGGGAATTCGATCATCACGCGCCCGACCGGGTGCCGGTACTGCCGCTCCAGCACCACGCGGCCGTCGTCCAGCATCGGGACGATCATCACCGCGCCCGGGTGGATGACGAACTCGCGCGTGGCATGGGCGCCGCTGGGCAGCGCCACCTCGTCACGCACCACGTGCAGGAAGTGCCCGCGCAGCAGCTCTTCGCGCGAGAGGGTCTTCTCGACCAGGTGCGGATCGCCCCGGTCAGCCACGGCGCCTCTTGCTGAGGTAGCGCCAGACGAAGCCGGGGAAGGCGAAGGTCAGGAACAGCGTGCCGGTGACGGCGTAGAACTCCCAGCCTTGGGGCGCGACCTGGCCGGCGCGGTTCTCCAGCGCCAGGCCGAGCCCGCCGACCAGCAGGTACAGCACCAGCAGCTCGGCCAGGCGGACGGCAAAGGGCTTGGGCGCCTTGAGCGGCCACACGCCCAGCACGTGGCGATCGACCAGGAACGGCAGGTTGGCGGCGGCGAACGCCACCACGATCACCAGCCAGACAGAGGCCGTCAGCGACACGGTTGCAATGCGGGGCTCAGGACGCCAGCGTCTTGAGTATGGCGTCGGCGCACAGGGCCATCAGACCCCCGGGCAGGATGCCCAGCACCAGCACCAGCGCGCCGTTGACGGTGAGCACCGCGCGCACCTCGGCCGGGGCCGAGACCGTGGTGGCGGTGATCGGCGAGTCGAAATACATCACCTTGACCACGCGGATGTAGTAGAAGGCGGCCACCAGCGAGGTCATGACGGCGAAGACCGCCAGGCCGATGTGCAGCGCGGTGCCGCCGGCCACCAGCGCCTGCAGCACCGCCAGCTTGGCGTAGAAGCCCACCAGCGGCGGGATGCCGGCCAGCGAGAACATGCAGATGGCCATCACGCCGGCATACAGCGGGCTGCGCTGGTTAAGACCGGCCAGGTCGGCGATCTCCTCGCTCTCGAAGCCCTCACGCGCCAGCAGCAGGATGATGCCGAAGGCGCCCAGGAAAGTGAGCACGTAGGTGATGATGTAGAACATCGCCGAGCTGTAGGCAGCCTGCGCGTTGGCGGTGCTGCCGTTGACCACGCCCACCGACAGGCCAAGCAGCACGAAGCCCATCTGCCCGATGGTGGAGTAGGCCAGCATGCGCTTGAGGTTGCTCTGCGCGATGGCCGCCAGGTTGCCCACCAGCAGCGAGGCCACGGCCAGCACCATCAGCATCTGCTGCCAGTCGATGGCCAGCGGGATCAGCCCCTCCACCAGCAGCCGCATGGCGATGCCGAACGCGGCCAGCTCGGGCGCCGAGCCGATCAGCAGCGTGATGGCCGTGGGGGCACCGTGGTACACGTCCGGGATCCACATGTGGAACGGGGCGGCGCCCAGCTTGAACCCCAGCCCGGCGACGATGAAGACCAGCCCGAACACCAGCACCTGGTGGTTGATGCGGCCGGTGGCGATGCTGCGGAACACCTCATTGATGTCCAGCGAGCCGGTGGCGCCGTACAGCATGGACATGCCGTACAGCAGGAAGCCGCTGGCCATGGCGCCCAGCACGAAGTACTTCATGGCGGCTTCGGTGGCATCGCCGTGGTCGCGGCGCAGCGCCACCAGGGCGTAGCTGGACAGGGTCAGCACCTCCAGGCCCAGGTAGAGCACCAGGAAGTTGCTGCCGGAGATCATGACGAACATGCCCAGCAGCGCGAACAGCGACAGCGTGAAGAACTCGCCGCCGCGCAGCATGCTGCGGTCGGCCGCGTACGGCCGGCCGTAGACCAGCGTCACCATCAGGGCGATGGCCGAGCAGCACTTCAGCCAGTTGCCCATCGGGTCGCTCACGGCCATCTTGCCGAAGGCGTAGAAGGTGCGGCCGTCCAGTGCGAAGTCGGCCGTCACCCAGGCCACGGCGGCCAGCGTGGCCAGGGTCAGCCAGTAGGTCAGGCCGCGCAGGCGCGAAGTGACGCCCAGGTCGACGATGGCGATGACGCACGCCATCACCAGCAGCAGCAGCTCCGGCAGGACGACGATGAAGCTCAGTGAGTCAAGCATGGCGGCTGTCGATCAATTCAGTTTGGAGGCCGCCACGTGCTGCAGGAGGCTGGCGACGGACGCGTCCATCACGTCGGTGAAGGGCTTGGGGTGGATGCCCATGTACAGCACGGCGATGGCCAGCAGGCCCAGCATCAGGAACTCGCGGCTGTTGATGTCGGACATCTGGCGCACCTTGTCGTTGGCCACCTGGCCGAGGTACACGCGCTTGTACATCCAGAGCGTGTAGGCCGCACCCCAGATCAACGCGCTGGCGGCCGCCAGGCCCAGCCAGAAGTTGGCCTTGACGGTGCCCAGGATCACCATCCACTCGCCGACGAAGCCCGCGGTGGCCGGCAGGCCGCAGTTGGCCATGGCGAACAGCAGTGCGAAGGCAGCGAAGTTGGGCATGGTGTTGACCACGCCGCCGTAGCTGGCGATCTCGCGCGAGTGGATCCGGTCGTACAGCACGCCGATGCACAGGAACATGGCGGCCGAGACGAAGCCGTGCGCGATCATCTGCACCAGCCCGCCGGCCACGCCCAGCGGGTTGAAGATGAAGAAGCCGAGCGTGACGAACCCCATGTGGGCCACCGACGAATAGGCCACCAGCTTCTTCATGTCCTGCTGCACCAGCGCCACCAGGCCCACGTAGATCACCGCGATCAGCGACAGCGCGATCATGAACCAGTCCCACTCGCGCGAGGCGTCGGGCGCGATCGGCATCGAAAAGCGCAGGAAGCCGTAGGCGCCCAGCTTGAGCATGATGGCCGCCAGCACCGCCGAGCCGCCGGTAGGCGCCTCCACGTGCACGTCGGGCAGCCAGGTGTGCACCGGCCACATCGGCACCTTGACCGCGAACGCCGCGAAGAAGGCGAAGAACAGCAGCGTCTGCGCCGTCATCGGCAGCGGCAGCTTGTGCCAGGTGGCGATGTCGAAGCTGCCGCCGGAAGCGCCGTACAGGTAGATCAGCGCGATCAGCATCAGCAGCGAGCCGAGCAGCGTGTACAGGAAGAACTTGAAGGCCGCGTAGATCTTGTTCGGCCCGCCCCACACGCCGATGATCAGGTACATCGGGATCAGGGTGGCCTCGAAGAACACGTAGAACAGCATCGCGTCCATCGCGCAGAACACGCCGATCATCAGCCCCGACAGGATCAGGAACGCGCCCATGTACTGGTTGACGCGCTCGGTGATCGCCTCCCAGGCCGAGATCACCACGATGACGGTGATGAAGGCCGTGAGCAGCACGAACCAGAACGACAGCCCGTCCAGCCCGAGGTGGTAGTTGATGTTGAAGGTGTCGATCCAGGGCGCCTTCTCGACGAACTGCATCTCCGCGGTGCCCAGCTGGAAGCGGCCATACAGCGGCAGCGTGACCAGGAAGCTGACGATGGCGCCGACCAGGGCGATCCAGCGCACGGCGCGCGCCTGCTCGTCCCTGCCCAGGGCCAGCAGCACGGCGCCGAACACGATCGGCGTCCAGATGGCAAGGCTCAAAAGACCCACGTTCTTGTTCTCCTTATCGGCCCAGCCAGACGAACCAGGTCATGAGGACGAAGATCCCCAGGAGCATGGCCAGCGCGTAGTGATACAGGTAGCCGGACTGCCAGCGGCGCACGACGCCGGCGACCCAGCCCACCAGCTGCGCGCTGCCGTTGACCAGCGCCCCGTCGATCACGGCCTGGTCGCCGCCCTTCCACAGCCCGATGCCGATGCCGCGCGTCAGGCGCGCGATCACGTTCTCGTTGAACCAGTCCATGTAGTACTTGTTGTCCAGGATCGTGTAGATCGGCTGGAATGCGCGCGCGATCTTCGCCGGCAGCGCGGTGTTGACCATGTACAGGTAGTACGCCAGCGCCACGCCGGCGGCGGCCAGCCAGAACACCGGTGTGCTGAACCCGTGCAGCGCCATTTGCACCGGCCCGTGCCAGATCTTGGCCAGCTCGGCCATCGCCGGGTGGCGCGCGGCGTCGACCAGGATCGAATCCTTGAAGAAGTCGCCGAACAGCATCGGGCCGATCGTGAGGAAGCCGATCACCACCGAGGGGAAAGCCAGCAGCAGCAACGGCACCGTCACCACCCAGGGCGATTCATGCGGCTTGCCGTGGTGGCCGTGGTCGTCGTGGTGCGAGACGTCCGGCTCCTCGTCGCCGTGGTGCGCATGGTGCGCATCCGGGTTCTGGTCGTAGCGCTCGGGGCCGTGGAAGACCAGGAAGTACATCCGGAACGAGTAGAAGGCGGTGACGAACACGCCCGCCAGCACGGCGAAGTACGCGAACCCGGCGCCCGGCAGGGTGCTGTGGTGCACCGCTTCGATGATGCTGTCCTTGGAGTAGAAGCCCGAGAACAGCGGCGTGCCGATCAGCGCCAGCGACCCGATCAGCGTGGTGATCCAGGTGATGGGCATGTACTTGCGCAGGCCGCCCATCCAGCGGATGTCCTGGTTGTGGTGCAAGGCGATGATCACCGAGCCGGCCGCCAGGAACAGCAACGCCTTGAAGAAGGCGTGCGTCATCAGGTGGAACACCGCCACCGAGTAGGCCGAGGCGCCCAGGGCCACCGTCATGTAGCCCAGTTGCGAGAGCGTGGAGTACGCCACCACGCGCTTGATGTCGTTCTGGATCACGCCCAGGAAGCCCATGAACAGCGCGGTGATGGCGCCGATCACGAGGACGACGGACAGCGCGGTGTCCGACAGCTCGAACAGCGGCGACATGCGCGCCACCATGAAGATACCGGCGGTCACCATGGTGGCCGCGTGGATCAGCGCCGAGATCGGGGTCGGGCCTTCCATCGAATCGGGCAGCCACACGTGCAGCGGGAACTGCGCGCTCTTGCCCATGGCGCCGATGAACAGGCAGATGCAGATCACCGTCATCAGCATCCACTCGGTGCCGGGGAACTTCAGCGCCGCCAGCTCGCCAGCCTTGGCGAAGGTCTCGGCGTAGCTCAGGGTGCCGGCGAAGGCGGCGATCAGGGCAATGCCCAGGATGAAGCCGAAGTCGCCGACCCGGTTGACCATGAACGCCTTCAGGTTGGCGAAGATGGCGGTCGGCCTGTTGTACCAGAAGCCGATCAGCAGGTAGGACACCAGGCCCACCGCCTCCCAGCCGAAGAACAGCTGCAGGAAGTTGTTGCTCATGACCAGCATGAGCATGGAGAAGGTGAACAGCGAGATGTAGGCGAAGAAGCGGTTGTAGCCTTCGTCGTCCTCCATGTACCCGATGGTGTAGATGTGCACCATGAGCGACACGAAGGTCACCACGCACATCATCATGGCGGTCAGGCCGTCGACCAGGAAGCCGACCTCCATCTTCAGGCCGCCCACCACCATCCACTCGTAGATGGTGGCGTTGAAGCGGGCGCCGTCGATGGCCACGCTCTTGAGCGTCATGGCCGACAGGACGAAGGCCACCAGCACGCCCAGGATGGTGGCGGTGTGCGACAGGCGCCGCCCGATCCGGTTGCCGCCGAACGTGGTGCCGAAGATCCCGGCGATCGCGCAGCCGGCCAGCGGCGCCAGCGCAACGGCGAGCAGGGTCGATGCTTGGAGGGTTGTAGCCATCGTTTCTTTTTCTGGGGCCGCCGCTGCGGGCTCAGCCCTTCAACTCGTTCAGTTCTTCGACCGAGATCTTCGACTTGTTGCGGAACACCAGCACCAGGATGGCCAGGCCGATCGCGGACTCGGCCGCCGCCACGGTGAGGATGAAGAACACGAACACCTGGCCGTGCATGTCGCCCAGGTAGTAGGAGAACGCCACGAAGTTCATGTTGACGGCCAGCAGCATCAGCTCGATGGCCATCAGCAGCACGATCAGGTTG
>JAKFEA010000100.1:0-7413 GCA_036675905.1 Acidovorax sp.
CCGCTTCTTCGCCTGCACGCCCTGCCTCCGCCGTTGCGACGGCTCCCGCTGCGGCTGCCGGTGAGGTCTCGTCCAAGGTGCCGGCGGGGGCGCCTGCGCTGGCGGTCAGTGGCGGCGTCTGGTCGCAGAACCCGGCCCAGCGCCTGCTGATCGTCAACGGCCAGGTGTTCAACGAAGGCAGCGAGCTCGCGCCCGGCGTGCGGCTGCAGGAAGTGAAGCAGCACCGCGCCGTGCTGGAGTTCCGCGGCCAGCGCTACTCGGTGCCGTACTGAAGCTCAGTGCTGCAGCGGCGGCTGGAACACCGACCAGTGGCCGCCCTTGAACAGGTACAGCGCCGAGGACACGCGCCGCCGCGCGGACGACGCATACAGCGCCGTGGCGCTGAAGCGCAGCGCCATGACCGCTTCCTGGTCGTCCGCCGGCGCATAGAGCAGCCCGCCCCGCACGGGCACCGCCGCAACCAGGCCTTGCGGGTGGCGGGCCTCGAGGTCGCGCCAGAAAGGGCGGTCCAGGAAGTAGCTGCTGTTCAGGTCGTCGGCACGTCCCAGCACCTGCATCAGTCCGCCTTGCCGGGGCTCCGCGCGGGGCTCGCCGTAGGTGCGCCGGATGTTCTGCACCGCCAGTCGCACGGCCTGCTCCGGCGCGAGCTTCAGGCGCTGCAGGTCATCGGCGGACGCGCTCTGCAGTTCGGTGCGGCTGTCGAACACCAGCCGGATGTGCATGTCGCCGACGTAGCGGAACCAGCTCATCTCGAGCTCCACCTCGCGCCCATCCGGCAACTCCGCAAGCAGCTTGCCGTAGGGCTGCAGGGTCTCCTTCGCCTGGCTGCTGCCGTCCGAGCTGCGCAGCACGGCCAGCAGGTTGCCGGCGCCGGTGTCGATGGCTTCCTGCGCCGGTTGCTGTGCATGCGCACCCACCAGCACTGAGCCCGCCATCCACAGGGCGGTTGCCAATTTGCCTGCGAGTCGCTTCATCCGCGTTTCCTCCTGCTTCCGGTGCATCCTGCGCACCCGTTGCGGGGCGCGCAACAACTGTTACGAAATGTGTGGTTATCGCGCCGCTTTGCCGTGCCATGTAAACGGTTACCGAACTTGCGTGGACAACGATGCGTGTAAGCAAGCCCATCCCTAGCATTCGTGGCTCATCTACACCACCGAGGAGTTCACGCGATGGCACTGCAGTCCCCCTTCTTCAACAACAACAAGCGCGACAACGACGTGCGCCCCGGTACGCCCAACGCCGCTGCGCTGGCCGCCACGGCCACTGCGCCTGCTCCCACCGCCCCTGCCGCCAACAGCGCCAGCTCCGCCGTGTCCGGTGGCGAGGCCAAGCTGACCGTCGGCCCGAACATCAAGCTCAAGGGCGTTGAGATCACCGATTGCGACACGCTGGTGGTCGAGGGTTCGGTCGAGGCCACCATGGACTCGCGCATGATCCAGATCTCCGAGCGCGGCTCCTTCAAGGGTTCGGCCGAGATCGACGTGGCCGAAATCCGCGGCGCGTTCGACGGCAACCTGACGGTGCGCCAGAAGCTGGTGATCTACTCCACCGGCAAGGTGACCGGCCGCATCCGCTATGGCAAGGTGGTGATCGAGGAGGGCGGCCAGCTCTCCGGCGAGATCGAGTTCGGCGCCAGCGGCAGCACCGCGGCGGTGCGCCCGCCCAAGCTGCAAGTGGCCTGAGCCTCTCTGCAGTTGCAACAAAGCGCGGCCTGGCCGCGCTTTTTTTCGTCCGGCGCTGGCCGGGTCAGACCGCGCTGCGGTGCCGGGCAATGCAGGTGTCCAGCACCTCGCCGGCCTCGCGCCGCCACCAGTTGCCGGCCGAGAAGATCTCCACCTCGCTGTAGCCGGCGAAGCCCTGCGCCTCCATCCAGCCGCGGATGCCCGGGATGTCGATGACGCCGTCGCCCATCATCCCGCGATCGTTCAGCAGGTCCGTTGTCGGCGCGAGCCAGTCGCAGACATGCAGCGCCAGCAGCCGCTGGCGGCCGGCGCGCTCGATCTGGGCGCGCAGCTTGGGATCCCACCACACGTGGTAGACATCGACGGCCACGCCCAGCGCGCCGCTGCGGGAAGGGTCGAGCCGGTCGCACAGGTCCAGCGCCTGCTCCAGCGTATTGATGCAGGCCCGGTCGGCCGCGTACATCGGGTGCAGCGGCTCGATGGCCAGCGGCATGCCGGCGGCGCGCGAATGCTCCAGCAGCCGACCGATGCCGTCGTGCACCTGCTGGCGCGATAGGGCGAGATCCTTGTGGGCCGCCTTGCCGGCCAGCGCGCCCGGCAGGGCGCCCACCACCAGCACCAGGCAGGAGGCATTCAACTCGCGCGCTTCGTCGACCGCACGGCGGTTGTCGTCATCGGCTGCACGCAGTCCGGTCTCGTCGGTGGCAGTGAACATGCCGCCGCGGCAGTAGCCGGACAGCTCCAGGCCATGGGTCTTCACCAGGCGCGAGACGTTCGCGAGTCCGGCCGCGGCCACCTGGTCGCGCCAGGGCGAGATCGCGCGGATGCCGCGGCGCACGCAGGCTTCCAGGATGTCGGGCAGCGGCAGGTCCTGGCCGCGGCTCTTGCGGACGGTGGCCGTGTTGATCGACAGCCAGCGGTGGTCATGCGAGAAGTCGCGCATGTCGATCTGCGTGCGTTCAGGCTTCGACGCCATGCACCGCCAGCAGCGCCTTCATGCGCTGCACGGCCGGCTCCGGCTGTTCGAGCAGGTTGGCGGCGTCGGCGAGGCGGAACAGCTCGGCCAGGTGTGGCAGGCTGCGGGCGCTCTGCTGGCCACCGACCATGCTGAAGTGCTTCTGGTGGCCGTTGAGCCAGGCCATGAACACGACGCCGGTCTTGTAGAAGCGGGTAGGCGCCGCAAAGATGTGGCGCGACAGCGGCACCGTCGGGCCGAGGATGGCGTGGAAGCGCTCCACCTTGCCCTGCGCGAGTTCGCCCAGCGCCGCACTGGCGGCCGGTGCGATGGCGTCGAAGATGCCGAGCAGCGCGTCGCTCTTGCCATGCGTGGGCTCGCTGCCGAAGCCATCGCCGGCGATCAGCTCGGCGTAGTTGAAGTCGTCGCCCGTGTACATGCGCACGCCCGCGGGCAGGCGCCGGCGCATGGCGATCTCCTTGTCCTTGTCGAGCAGCGAGATCTTGATGCCGTCCACCTTGGCTGCGTGGGCGGCGATCACGCCCAGGGCGGTGTCCATGGCGGTCTTGCTGTCCGCGCTGCCCCAGTAGCCGGCCAGCGCGGGATCGAACATCTCGCCCAGCCAGTGCAGGATGACCGGTTGCCTGGCTTGCGACAGGATGCGGCCGTACACGCGCTCGTAGTCCTGCGGGCCGCGGGCGACGCGCGCCAGCGCGCGGCTCGCCATGACGATCAGCCGGCCACCCAGGCGCTCGATGGCGGCCATCTGCTCCTCGTAGCCGCGGATCACGTCGTCGACGGATTTCACGTCTTCCAGCGCGAGGTGGTCGGTGCCGCAACCGGATGCGATGAGCGCACCGGGCACGTCCCGCGCGGCGTCGAGCGAGCGGCGGATCAGCTCCAGCGACGTGGGCCAGTCCAGCCCCATGCCACGCTGTGCCGTGTCCATGGCTTCGGCCACGCCCAGCCCGAGCGACCACAGCCGCTGCCGATAGGCGATGGTGGCTTCCCAGTCCAGCGCCGGCTGCAACCAGGGATCGACGGCGGCCAGTGGGTCGGCAACCACGTGTGCGGCCGAGTACGCGATGCGATCGAATCGCACGCCGCGGGCCGGCTGTACCGGGCTGTTGCCGCGCAGCACGTAGGGCTGCAGGGCGCCGTCGGCGGTGGGGAGGTTCAGCTTCAGCGGCATGGCGTCCTCACAGCGGCAATTCGGTCACGTCCACCCAGCGACGCTCTCTCCAGGACTGCAGCGCCGCCTCGACCAGCTGCACGCCCTTGGCGCCTTCGGGCAGCGTCCAGGGGAAGGGCGTGTCCTCGGCCACGTGGCGGATGAAGTGCTCCCATTGCACCTTGAAGCCATTGTCGTAGGCCTGCGTGTCGGGCACTTCCTGCCATTGATCGAAGAAGTCCATCGGCTGCCTGACGTCCGGGTTCCACACCGGGCGCGGCGTGGCCACGCGGCTTTGGGCGCGGCAGTCGGTCAAGCCGGCGACCGCCGAGCCATGCGTGCCGTCGACGTGGAAGGTCACCAGGTCGTCGCGGCGCACGCGCGTGGCCCAGGACATGTTCATCTGCGCGATCACGGGCTCGCCGCCATGGCCGACCAGTTGCGCCGTCGCATAGGCCGCATCGTCGGCGGTCACCGCGTACGGCTTGCCGGATTCGTCCCAGCGCTGCGGGATGTGGGTGGCGCCCAGGCAGGAGATGGACTGCACCTGGCCGAACAGGTTGTCCAGCACGTAGCGCCAGTGGCACATCATGTCCAGGATCATCCCGCCGCCGTCCTCGGCGCGGTAGTTCCAGCTGGGCCGCTGGATCGGCTGCAGGTCGCCCTCGAACACCCAGTAGCCGAACTCCAGCCGCACGCTCAGCAAGCGACCGAAAAAGCCGGCCCGCCGCAGCATGTCGAGCTTGCGCAGGCCGGGGAGGAACAGCTTGTCCTGCACGGCGCCGTGCTTCAGGCCCGAGGCCTGCGCCAGGCGGGCAATCTCGACGGCTTCGTTGAGGTTGGTCGCGATCGGCTTCTCGCAGTACACGTGCTTGCCGGCGCGGATCGCCTGGGCGAGCAGGGCAGGGCGCATCTGGGTGGTGCCTGCGTCGAAGAAGACGGTGTCGTCGGGATCGGCGAGCGCCTGCTCGACGTCGGTGCCCCAGCGAGCTATTCCGTGCGCCTTGGCCAGGGCCCCGATCTTCTCCGCGTTGCGGCCGACCAGGATCGGGTCCGGCATGACGCGGTCGCCGTTGGACAGCGGCACGCCACCCTGGTTGCGGATGGCGACGATCGAGCGGACCAGGTGCTGGTTCATGCCCATGCGCCCGGTCACGCCGTGCATGATGAGTCCGAGTCGTCGGATGGCCATGTGCTTCCTCTCGCGGGCCCGCGGTAAGCGGGTTAATTCACTGGATGGTGAATTATAGGTTGCAAGCTGCCCCATGCAAGCCGGGGACCCGGCATCCGCTCAGGCCCTCAGCGCATAGCCGAGGATCACGTCGCACATGTGCGTCAACCGCTCCTGGCGCGCCTTGGCCGTCATCAGGTCGTGGCCGAAGATCGCCGACAGCGTGTGGTTGTTGGACAGGTAGAAGTACGCCATCCCGGCTATCGAGATGTAGAGCTGCAGCGGGTCGATGCCGCCGCGGAAGCTGCCGTCGCGGCGGCCGCGTTCCAGGATCTGCGCCAGCATCTCGATCAACGGCGAGTTCAGCTCGCGCGCCCGCTGCGAGCCCTGCAGGTGGCGCGCCTTGTGCAGGTTGGCGCTATTGAGCAGCGTGAGGAATTCGGGGTGGTCCAGGTAGTACGCCCAGGTGAACTCCACCAGCCGCCGCAAGGCGTCGGCCGGACGCAGATCCAGCAGGTTCAGCTGCCGTTCGGCCTGGCGGATGTCGCGGTAGGACTGCTCCAGCACGGCCTGGAACAGCGCCTCCTTGTCCTGGAAGTAGTAGTAGATCAGGCGCTTGTTCAGGCCCGCGCGCTCGGCGATGCGGTCCATGCGCGCGCCGCCCAGTCCGTACTCGGCGAACTCGTCGCGCGCCGCCGCTAAGATCGTGCTCTGGGATCGGTCGGCGTCGCGCACCCGCTCCTCCGCGGGGAGCGCGGTGTCCCGCCTGCTGGCTCGGGTCATGCGCCGATAATTCACTTAACGGTTAATCCAGTCAAGCATGACGCCCGAACGCCCCTGCCTTGCCGGCCACCTGATCGTCGAATGCCTGGTGGCGCAGGGCGTGACCCACGCCTTCGGGGTGCCGGGCGAGAGCTACCTCGCCGTGCTCGACGGCTTCCATGCATTCCGCGACCGCATCCGCTTCATCGTCAACCGGCAGGAAGGCGGCGCCGCCTTCATGGCCGAGGCGGTCGGCAAGCTGACCGGCCGGCCCGGCGTGTGTTTCGTCACCCGCGGGCCCGGTGCGACCAATGCGTCCATCGGCGTGCACACCGCCTTCCAGGACTCGACGCCGATGGTGCTGTTCGTCGGCGACGTGGCCTCGGAGCAGCGCGACCGCGAGGCCTTCCAGGAAGTCGAGTACACCAGCTTCTTCGGGCCGAGCACCAAGGGCATGGCCAAGCGGGTCGAGCGCATCGACGATGCCGATCGCATCCCAGAAGCGATCGCGCGCGCCTTTGCGACCGCCATGAACGGCCGGCCGGGCCCGGTGGTGCTGGTGCTGCCCGAGGACATGCTGACCCGCCGCACCGCGGCGCTGCCGCTGCCGCGCGTGGAACCGGTGCAGGCCGGCTGCGATCCGCAGGCGCTGGAGCGGCTGCGCGGCATGCTGGCCGCTGCCCGGCGTCCCTTCGTGATTGCGGGCGGGGGTGGCTGGACGCCCGCGGCGGCGCAGGCCCTGCAGGGCTTCGCCGAGCAGTGGCAGCTGCCGGTCGGCAACGCGTTCCGCTTTCAGGATACGTTCGACAACCACCACCCGCTGTACGCCGGCGACGTCGGCATCGGCATCAACCCGAAGCTGGCCGCGCGCGTCCGCGACAGCGACCTGATAGTGGCGATCGGGCCCCGGCTGGGCGAGATGACCACCGGCGGCTACACGCTGCTGCAGCCGCCACGCGCGGCGCAGAAGCTGATTCACATCCACGCGAGCGCCGAGGAATTGAACCGCGTCTACCAGGCCGATGTCGCGATCAATGCCGGCATGGAATCGGCGGCAATGGCGCTGCAGGCGTTGATCGCGCCCGCGCAGGCGCCATGGGGTGACTGGACCCGCGGCGCACATGCGGACTACGAAGCCAACCTGGTGCCGCAGCCTCTGCCTGGCGACATCGACATGCCGGCCATCGTGGCCATCCTGCAGAAGCACTTGCCGGCCGACGCGGTGCTCACCAACGGCGCCGGCAACTTCGCCAGCTGGGTGCACCGCTTCCATCGGCACCACGGCTTGGCCAAGGGACTGAAGACGCAACTGGCGCCGACTTCGGGAGCGATGGGCTACGGCGTGCCGGCCGGCATTGCCGCCAGCCTCGTCAGCGGCCGCACCGCCTTCACCATCGCCGGGGACGGCGACTTCCTCATGACCGGCCAGGAACTGGCCACCGCGGTGCAGTTCGGCGGCAAGAGCATCGTCGTGCTGCTGAACAACGGCATGTACGGCACCATCCGCATGCACCAGGAGCGCGAGTACCCGTGGAACGTGCATGGCACGCAACTCGCCAACCCCGACTTCGCGGCGCTGGCGCGCGCCTACGGCTATGCCGGCGTGCGCATCACCCGCACGGCGCAGTTCGAGCCTGAACTGGTGTCGGCGCTGGAGCGGCAGCAGGGCACG
>JAKFEA010000101.1:0-2866 GCA_036675905.1 Acidovorax sp.
CAATGGGATCTGCCCACCGGCTTCTTCCACTGGACGCCCTGGGACGAGATCGCGCACCTGCTCTACTTCGACCAGGCGGCGATGCAGGCGCTGACCGAGCCGGAAGCCTTCGCGCAGCACGCCCGCGAGCTGATGGAAGGCATGGCGCGCGGCGAGCAGATGAGCGCGCTGTGCCGGCAGTTGTTCGGCCACCTGGGCGGCGCCGCGCTCAGTGCGCAATGGCGCCCCGTCTACCGCGACCTGGTGCAGCGGCTGTCGGCCTTCGATCCCAAGGACCGGTTGCCCTGGTACGGCCCTTCCATGAGCGCCCGCTCATTCGCCACGGCCCGGCTGATGGAGTGCTGGGCCCATGGCCAGGACGTCTGGGACGCGATCCGTCGCCCGCGGCCGGTGCACGCGCGCCTGAAGCACATCGCGCACCTGGGCGCCAGCACCTTCGGCTGGAGCTTCGTGGTGCGTGGGCAGCAAGCGCCCGGGCCGCAGCCCTGGGTGGACCTGGAGGGTCCCGCCGGCGAACGCTGGACCTGGGGTGAAGCCACGGCGAGCGACGCGGTGCGCGGCCCGGCGCTCGATTTCTGCCTGGTGGTCACCCAGCGCCGGCACGTGCAGGACACCGCCCTGCAGCTCACCGGTCCGACCGCGGCAGCCTGGATGGCGTTGGCGCAATGCTTCGCAGGCGAACCCGCGACAGGCCCGGCGCCGGGGGTGCGGCAGGTCCGGTACGACGCGGCCGGGTAGAGGCGGGCCTGCCTCGGCGCGCTCCCGGCCGAATCGGCGCACCCTTGCGGAAGATCAACCCGAGGCGCCCACCTCGGTTGCACCATGGCATCGACCGGCTTCGAACCATGGCCACCAAGAGGTTCCCCCTTCGCCCTCCCCACCCCGAGCGCAACTGCTGGGGTTGCGACAGGTACTGCCCGTCCCACGACATGGCCTGCGGCAACGGATCGGATCGCACGCAGCATCCGGTGGAACTGTTCGGGGAAGAGTGGGCCTCGCTCGGCCTGGACCCGTTCGACGCCTTCCCCGTCGAGCCGGAAAGTCCGGAGCCGGCCAAGACCTGAGCCCTGCGGTGCGGACGATCGAGGCACGCCGCACCGGATCACCCTTTCGTACTAAGTTCTCCGGCCGATCGCGGTCTGCTCCGCGGCCGCGTCGGCAAGCTGTTGTGCATGCGCCCCGCGCGCGCGGGAAATGCCCGCCCATGTTCTGGTTTTCATTGCGGTCTCGATGGTCCGCCAGCATCATCCGTGACAAGAAGTAACCCGGAAGGCTGATGCAGTGATCGACCTGGTCCCCCGAATCTATGACGCGGGTTGCGGGCAGTCCAGCTGGAACGACGTCATGGCCGACGTCTGCGCGAAGCTAGGCGCGACCGGCCACCTGACCTACCAGGTTGCGAAGAGCCCGGATGCCGGCGATTCCGCCGTGCTGTCCAACGACGGTTTCGCCCCCGAGCTGCTGGAGCGCTACTTCGGGCATTACGCGAGTTGCAACGTGTGGGCCGCCAGCGACGCCATGGTGCCCGGCGCCGTGTTCACGTCGTCGATGCTGTACCCGGACGAACGCCTCAAGCACACCGAGTACTGGAGCGGCTGGCTGCGCCACGTCGATGTCTTCTACGTCGTGGGCGGGATCATCCACGACGACGCTCAATCGCGCACCAAGGTCAGCTTCGTGCGGCCCGAGGGCGCGCAGCGCTTCGAGGCCGGGGAGATGCGCCTGCTCGAGACGATCGCGCCGCACTTCCAGGGTGCGTTGGGCGCGCAGAAGCGGCTGGCGCAGGCACGCTCGCTCCTGCATGTCCTGGACGAGGTCGACCAGGGCGTGGTGCTGCTCCAGAGCGACGGGCAGGTGGTCCACATGAATGCCTGCGCGGGCATGCTGTTGGGCGAGCAGGACACCGTGCGCATGGTGCGCGGCCGGCTGGAGTTCGCCTCTCCCGAGCACGGCGAGCAGTTCCGTGCGCTGGCCCGAACCCACGTGCAGCTGGCACGCTCGCGCACCGTGTACCTGCGGCTCCAAGGCCGCGGCGACCAGGTTTTCCACGCGGCCCTGATGCGACTGCCCGACGACATCGCCGGGTCGCATCGCCTGGCGCTGTTCATCAAGCGCCAGCAAGGGGGCGGCGCTCCGGCCGCCGCCCTGCGCGAGTTGTATGGGCTGACCCGCGCCGAAGCCGAACTGGCCAGCGCGATGGCCGACGGGCAGTCGGTCGGCGAACTGGCCGAAGCCCGCGCCGTCAGCGTGCACACGGTGCGCGCCCAGCTCAAGGCGGTGCTGCAGAAACTGGGCGTGCGGCGGCAGGCCGAAGTCGTCCAGATCGTCGGCAGCCTCGTGCATCGGCACGACGAATCCAGATAGCTGCTGCCACGGCGGCGCGGCCCACCGCCTCTCATCCGAAGGGCCTACCCCAGACAGGCGATGAACTTCGCTCCTCTTCCTGCTCCACTCCTGATGCCGAGGAATCGGGGCACGCTGCACGCGCGACCCTCCGGCAAGCGCTTGATCAACCTGGAGGAGATGCAATGAAGTTGAAGTGGATACCGACGGCCGCGGCCAGCGCCGCCCTGCTGTTCCTGGCCGGTTGCGGAGGCGGTGGCGGGGCCACCCCGGCGGACACGACCACCGCGGTGGGCGTCACCGTCATCGACGGCGCCATCGAGAACGCAATGGTGTGCCTGGACAAGAACCTGAACTCGGCGTGCGATGCCGACGAGCCGAGCGCCCGTACGGATGCATCGGGCAACGCCACGCTGCAGGTCGATGAAGCCGACGCGGGCAAGTACCCGGTAGTCGCCATCGTCGGCACCGACGCCATCGATGCCGACCACGGCCCCGTGACCACGCCCTTCACGCTCAAGGC
>JAKFEA010000102.1:0-20524 GCA_036675905.1 Acidovorax sp.
GGCGGTGTGGTGTCCTCCCTGGGCAAGGGAATCGCCTCAGCCTCCCTCGCTGCGATCCTGGAATCGCGGGGCCTCAAAGTCACCCTGATCAAGCTCGACCCGTACATCAACGTGGACCCGGGCACCATGTCGCCGTTCCAGCACGGCGAGGTGTTCGTCACCGACGACGGCGCCGAGACCGACCTGGACCTGGGCCACTACGAGCGGTTCGTGACCACCCGCATGGGCAAGGTCAACAACTTCACCACCGGCAGGATCTACCAGTCGGTGCTGGAGAAGGAACGGCGCGGCGACTACCTGGGCAAGACGGTGCAGGTCATTCCGCACGTCACCAACGAGATCCAGGAATTCATCCAGCGCGGCGCCCACGTCGGCGAGGCCGATGCGGCCGACGTGGCCATCGTGGAGATCGGCGGCACCGTGGGCGACATCGAGTCGCTGCCCTTCCTGGAAGCGGCGCGGCAGATGAGCCTGCGGCTGGGCGCCAACCGGACGGCGTTCGTGCATCTCACCTACGTGCCGTTCATCGCGGCCGCCGGCGAGCTCAAGACCAAGCCCACCCAGCACACGGTGCAGAAGCTGCGCGAGATCGGCATCTCGGCCGACGCGCTGCTGTGCCGGGCCGACCGCAAGATCCCCGAGGAAGAGCGCGCCAAGATCTCGCTGTTCACCAACGTGCCCGAGTGGGGCGTGATCTCCATGTGGGACGTGGACACCATCTACAAGGTGCCGCGCATCCTGCACGAGCAGGGCCTGGACGGCCTGATCTGCGACAAGCTGCGCCTGAACACGCCGCCGGCCAACCTGCGGCGCTGGGACGACCTGGTGCACGAGGTCGAACACCCGCAGGGCGAGGTCACCATCGCCATGGTCGGCAAGTACGTCGACCTGTCCGACAGCTACAAGTCGCTCAACGAGGCGCTCAAGCACGCCGGGCTGAAGAACCATGTCCGGGTGAAGATCGACTATCTCGACTCCGAGGCGCTCACGCCCGAGAGCGTCAAGCAGCTCGGGCAATACGACGCGGTGCTGGTGCCGGGCGGCTTCGGCAAGCGCGGCATCGAAGGCAAGATCGCCGCCGCCCGCTTCGCCCGCGAGAACAAGGTCCCCTACCTGGGCATCTGCCTGGGCATGCAGGTCGCCACCATCGAATACGCCCGCCACGTGGCCGGCCTGAAGGACGCCAACAGCACCGAATTCGAGCCGGAAACGCCGAACCCGGTGATCGCGCTGATCACCGAGTGGCAGGACGCCGACGGCACCGTCAAGCGCCGCGACGAGCAGTCCGACCTGGGCGGCACCATGCGGCTGGGCGCGCAGAGTTCCGACGTGGCCAAGGGCACCCTGGCGCACAAGATCTACGGCGACGTGGTCAACGAGCGGCACCGGCACCGCTACGAAGCCAACGTCCATTACCTGGACAGGCTGCGCAACGCCGGGCTGGTGATCTCCGCCCTGACCCAGCGCGAGCACCTGACCGAGATCGTCGAGCTGCCGCGTGACGTGCACCCCTGGTTCATGGGCGTGCAGTTCCACCCCGAGTTCAAATCGACTCCGTGGGACGGCCACCCGCTGTTCAATGCCTTCATCAAGGCCGCGCTGGACCACCAGGCGCAGCAGCGACCGGGCAGCAACAAGCTCAAAGTAGTCGCCTGATCATGGAACTCTGTGGCTTCCAAGCGGGCCTGGACAGGCCCTTTTTCTTGATCGCCGGCCCCTGCGTGGTCGAGAGCGAGCAGTTGCAGATGGACACGGCCGGGCGGCTCAAGGAGATCACCGCCGCGCTGGGCATTCCCTTCATCTTCAAGAGCAGCTACGACAAGGCCAACCGCTCCTCCGGCGCCAGCTTCCGCGGCCCCGGGATGGCGCGCGGGCTGGAGATCCTGGCCAAGGTGAAGAAGGAACTGGGATTGCCCATCCTCACCGACGTGCACACCGAAGCCGAGATCCCCGAGGTGGCCAAGGTGGTCGACGTGCTGCAGACGCCCGCCTTCCTGTGCCGCCAGACCGACTTCATCCGCGCCGTGGCGCAGTCGGGCAAGCCCGCCAACATCAAGAAGGGCCAGTTCCTGGCGCCGCACGACATGAAGAACGTCATCGACAAGGCCCGCGCCGCCGCGCGCGAGAAGGGCCTGCCGGAGGACAGCTTCATGGCCTGCGAGCGTGGCGCCAGCTTCGGCTACAACAATTTGGTGAGTGACATGCGCTCGCTCGCGATCATGCGCGAGACCGGCGCGCCGGTGGTGTTCGACGCCACCCACTCGGTGCAGCTGCCGGGCGGCCAGGGCACCAGTTCGGGCGGCCAGCGCGAGATGGTGCCGGTGCTGGCGCGCGCCGCGGTCGCCGTCGGCGTGGCGGGCGTGTTCATGGAAACGCACCCGGACCCGGCCAAGGCCCTGTCCGACGGCCCCAATGCCGTGCCGCTCAAGCACATGCAGGCCCTGCTCGAGACGATGGTGGCGCTCGATTCCGTCGCCAAGAAGAACGGATTCCTCGAAAACGATTTCAGCGCCTGAGCGCGAAGGAGAAACGCCATGCCCGCCGCCTACGTCATCGTCGACATGAACATCTCCGACCCGGAGCGCTACAAGGCCTACATGGCGCGCGCGCCCGAAGCCGTGAAGGCCTTCGGCGGCGAATACCTGGTGCGCGGCGGCCGCCACGAGACCCTGGAAGGCAACTGGCAGCCGGCCCGCATGGCGATGCTGCGCTTCCCCAGCTTCGAGCAGGCCAAGGCCTTCTACGACGACGCGCAGTACACCCAGGCGCGCCAGCTGCGCGCGGGCGCGACGTCGTTCTTCAACATGGTGCTGGTCGAGGGCGTTGCGGCGCCTGTTTGAGCACAAGTGAACAGCCGTACGCAGAAGGCGCAAAAGATTCGCAGAAGTCGCAGAAAAACAATTCATGTCTTTTCTGCGTCTTCTGCGCTCCCTTCTGCGACTTCTGCGTTCAAAGGATTTTCTTGACTTACGGAGAACCAAATACCCATGAGCGCCATCGTTGACATCGTCGGCCGCGAGATCCTGGACTCGCGCGGCAACCCCACCGTCGAATGCGACGTGCTGCTGGAGTCCGGCACCATGGGCCGCGCGGCCGTGCCCTCCGGCGCGTCCACCGGCTCGCGCGAGGCCATCGAGCTGCGCGACGGCGACAAGGACCGCTACCTGGGCAAGGGTGTGCTGCGCGCCGTGGAGCACATCAACACCGAGATCTCCGAATCCGTGCTGGGCCTCGATGCCTCCGAGCAGGGCTTCCTGGACAAGACGCTGATCGACCTGGACGGCACCGAGAACAAGAGCAAGCTGGGCGCCAACGCCACGCTGGCGGTGTCGATGGCCGTGGCACGCGCAGCGGCCGAGGAGTCCGGGCTGCCGCTGTATCGCTACTTCGGCGGCATGAACGGCAACCTGCTGCCAGTGCCCATGATGAACGTGGTCAACGGAGGCGCCCACGCCAACAACAACCTCGACCTGCAGGAGCTGATGATCATCCCGGTGGGCGCGCCGAACTTCCGCGAAGCGATGCGCTATGGCGCCGAGGTGTTCCACGCGCTCAGGAAGATCATCCACGACAAGGGCATGAGCGTGGCCGTGGGCGACGAAGGCGGTTTCGCACCCAACGTCGAGAACCACGAGGCCGCGATCGGCATGATCCTGCAGGCGATCGAGGCGGCCGGCTACCGCCCGGGCGAGCAGATCGCGCTGGGACTGGACTGCGCGTCCAGCGAATTCTTCAAGGACGGCAAGTACCACGTCGAGGCCGAGGGCCAGGTGCTGGAAGCCGGCGCCTGGGGCGACATCCTGGCGGGCTGGTGCGACAAGTACCCCATCATCAGCATCGAGGACGGCATGGCCGAGGGCGACTGGGACGGCTGGCGCCAGCTGACCGACAAGCTCGGCTCGCGCGTGCAGCTGGTGGGCGACGACCTGTTCGTCACCAACACGAAGATCCTGAAGGAAGGCATCGACAAGAAGATCGCCAATTCCATCCTCATCAAGATCAACCAGATCGGCACGCTGACCGAAACCTTCGCCGCCATCGAGATGGCCAAGCGCGCCAACTACACGGCCGTGATCAGCCACCGCTCGGGCGAGACCGAGGACAGCACCATCGCCGACATCGCCGTGGGCACCAACGCCGGCCAGATCAAGACCGGTTCGCTGTCGCGCTCGGACCGGATGGCCAAGTACAACCAGCTGCTGCGCATCGAGGAAGACCTGGGCGACATCGCCCAGTACCCGGGCCGCGCGGCGTTCTACAACCTGCGCTAGACCCTGCCCTCGCGCGGACACGGCCATGTCCTCCCGCCTCGTTCCGCTCCTGCTGGTCGCGCTGCTCGCCATCGTGCATGCGCAGCTGTGGTTCGGGCGGGGCAGCGTGGGCAGCGTGGGCGAGATGCAGCGCAGGCTGCAGCAGCAGAAGGCCGCCAACGTCCAGGCGCAGCAGGCCAACGAGCGTCTCGCGGCCGAAGTGCGCGACCTCAAGGAGGGCCTGGGGATGGTGGAGGAGAAGGCGCGCGCCGAGCTGGGCATGGTCAAGCCCGACGAGATCTTCGTCAACGTCGTGACGCCCAAGTGAGGCGCCGCGGTTTCGTGAGGCGTCGCAGCACCGCGCGGCGCGCAATCTGATGCCCGAGTCCCTGTTCGCGTCGGCGTTCACCCTGTGGGGATCGCCGGTCACCTGGCTGGAGCTGGTGGCCGTGGTGCTGTCGCTGGCCATGGTGGGCTTCAACATCCGCGTGATCCACTGGGGCTGGCCGCTGGCCATCGTGGCCTCGCTGCTGTATTTCCTGCTGTTCTGGCGCAGCCGGCTGTATGGCGAGGCCTGGCTGCAGATCGTGTTCGCGGTGGTGGCGCTGTGGGGTTGGGCGCAGTGGCTGCGCGGCAAGGGCCGCGATGGAGCGCCCTTGCGCGTGCACCGGCTCACGGCGCGCGGCTGGGCGGCATCGCTGCTGGCCTTCGGGCTGTCCTGGCCGGCGCTCGGCTGGGTGCTCAAGACCTTCACCGACACCGACGTGCCCTGGTGGGACGCTTTCCCGACGGCACTCAGCCTGGTCGGCCAGGTGCTGCTGGGGCGCAAGCTGCTGGAGAACTGGCTGGCCTGGATCGCGGTCAACGCGGTCAGCGTGGCGCTCTTCACCTACAAGGGCCTGTGGCTGACGGCGGGCCTGTACCTCGTGTTCATCGCGCTCAGCGTGGTGGGCTGGCGGGCCTGGCGCGCGCGGGCGGTGGCCGCATGAAGATCGCGCTGCTGGGCGCCGAGAGCACCGGCAAGACGGCGCTGTCGCTGCGCATGGCGCAAGCGCTGCGCGAGCGCGGGCATCGCGTGGCGGTGGTGCCCGAGGTCCTGCGCGAGTGGTGCGTGCGGGAGGGCCGCACGCCGCGACCCGAGGAGCAGCTGCCGATCGCGCAGGAGCAGGAGCGACGTGTCGACGCCGCGGCTGCCGGCGCCGACATCGTGATCGCCGACACGACGGCGCTGATGGTGGCGATCTACAGCGCCATGCTGTTCGACGACGGCACGCTGTATCGCTTCGCACTGGAGCGCCAGCGCGCCTATGACCTCACCCTGGTCACCGGCCTGGACCTGCCCTGGGTGGCCGACGGCCTGCAGCGCGACGGCCCGCACGTGCGCGAGCCGGTCGACACGCTGGTTCGTGAAGGGCTGGCGAAAGCCGGCGTGCCCTACCGGGTGGTCTACGGACGCGACGACGAGCGCACGCGCAACGCGCTGGCGCCGGTGCTTTCATGGCTGGGCGAGAAGCCCGCGGGGTCGGCAGCCACCCGCTGGACCTGGGTCTGCGACAAGTGCAGCGACCCGGATTGCGAGCACCGGTTGTTCAAGCTGCGCTGATCACTGCACCACTGTCGTCACCGGCGGCTGGTCGCCGGGGGGCGCAAAAAGCTGCGCGGCATCCACCGCATCGAAGCGGTACTGCTGCCCGCAGAAATCGCAGCCGACCTCGATGCCGCCCCGTTCCTCGACGATGCCCTCGGCTTCCTCGCGGCCCAGACCGCGGATCATGTTGGCGACGCGCTCGCGGCTGCAGGTGCAGGCGAAGCGCGGCACCTGCGCCGGGAATTGCATCAGCCGCTCTTCCCAGAACAACCGGCGCAGGATGGAGTCGGCATCCAGTTCCAGCAATTCGTCGCGCTTGAGGCTGGCCGCCAGCGTCGCGATGCGGTTGTAGTGCTCGTTCAGCCCGATCTCGTCTTCGTTCGCCTTGCCGGCCAGGTTGCCCTCGCCCTCCAGCGGCAGCCGCTGGATCAGCAGGCCCGCGGCCACCTTGGCATCCGCTGCCAGCACCAGCGTGGTGTCGAGCTGCTCCGACTGCAGCATGTAGTGCTGCAGCACCTCGCTCAGGCGGCCGATCTTCTCGCGGTGGTCGCCATGCAGCGGCACCACGCCCTGGTAGGGCTGCTGGCCCGGCAGCTTGTCGCGCGGATCCAGCGTGATGGCGCAGCGGCCCTTGTTGTGCACGTTCACCAGCTCGGGCAGCCGGTCGGTCAGCTGCACGTCGCCCAGCACCTTGGCCGTGACGCGCAGGCTCAGGTCGTGCTGCACCTCGGCCACGGCCACCTTGACCGGCCCGTCGCCGAAGACCTGCAGCACCAGCGCGCCGTTGAACTTGATGTTGGACTGCATCAGCACGCCGGCGGCCGCCATCTCGCCCAGCAACTCGGCCACCGGCGGCGGCCACGCGCCGGTGGCGCTGTTGGCCTGCCGGCGCGCCAGGATCTCGGTCCAGGCGTCGGTCAGGCGGACCAGTGCGCCGCGAACCGGCAGGCCTTCGAAGATGAACTTGTGGAGCTCCGACATACAGGGAAAAGCCCAAACCGAAGCAGATGGCGCTCAGGCGATCTTCTTCAAGCCCTTGGCGAAGCGCCGGCTGTTGGCCACGTAGTTCTTCGCGCTCAGGGACAGCTTGGCAGCCGCCGCCTCGTCGAGCGTGCGCACGACCTTGGCTGGCGAGCCGATGATGAGCGAGTTGTCGGGAAATTCCTTGTTCTCGGTCACCACGCTGCCGGCCCCGACAATGCAGTTGCGGCCGATCTTCGCGCCGTTGAGCACCACCGACTGGATGCCGATGAGCGAGTTGTCGCCGACGCTGCAGCCGTGCAGCATCACCTGGTGCCCGACGGTGACGTTGGCGCCTATGGTGAGCGGCTTGCCTTCGTCGGCATGCAGCACGCAGGCGTCCTGGATGTTGCTGCCGTCGCCGATGCGGATGGTTTCGGTGTCGCCGCGGATCACGGTGTTGAACCACACGCTGGCGTCGACGCCGAGTTCGACCGTGCCGATCACCTGGGCGCTGTCGGCGACCCAGGCGCCTTCGCCCAGGCGAGGCGCAGCGCCGTCGAGTTCATAAAGGGCCATGGAAGGGCTCGCAATGCTGAAAACTGGAATTGTAGGGATGCGTACTGCGCGACAAGAGGCACTGGCGGTCCTGCTGGAGCCGCGGCCGCAAGTGAAGGCCGACATGGCGCGCGCATTGCGCGTCGACGGCGACCTCGGCGAGGCCGAAGCGATCGCCGAGCCCAAGGGCATTCCAGGCCGGCCGGCACAGCCGCGGCTGGTGGCACCCGGCGAGTTGAAGCAGCGATCGGTCCAGACGCCCGAGGGCCGCGCCGTGCTCATCCACGCCCTCGCCCACATCGAACTCAATGCCATCGACCTGGCGACCGACATCGTGTGGCGCTTCCATGGGTTGCCGCCGCAGTTCTACCGGCAGTGGATGGCGATCGCGCAGGAAGAAGCGTTGCACTTCCAGTTGCTGCGCACCCACCTGCAATCGCTGGGCCACGACTATGGCGACTTCCCCGCCCACAACGGTCTGTGGGAAATGGCGGAAAGAACCAAAGGCGACCTGCTCGCGCGGCTGGCGCTGGTGCCGCGCACGCTGGAGGCGCGCGGACTGGATGCCTCGCCGCCGATCCGCGCCAAGCTGCTCAAGGCCGGCGACCGGCGCGGCGCCGGGATCCTGGACGTCATCCTGCGCGACGAGATCGGCCACGTGAGCGTGGGCAACCACTGGTACCGCGCGCTGTGCGCCGAGCGCGGCCTGGATCCGGTGCAGGCCTATGCGGAGCTCGCCGCCCGCCACGGGGCTCCGCGCCTGCGCGGCCCCTTCAACCTCGAGGCCCGCCGCCGCGCCGGATTCGACGAAGCCGAACTCGCTGCCTTGTCGTCCGGCTGACGGTTCCGTGAGGAGCCTGTCACCTTTTCCGGCTTCGTGCGTCTATCCAGCAAGGGCCCGCCGGTCCGGCGCCGCCCTGCCCGCGAAAACGAAAAGGAATTCTTGCCATGGAACCCCTGTTGATGCTCCGCACGGCCATCGTGCTGCTGGCCATTGCGGCCTTGGGCGGCCTGCTGATGGCCGGGATGCGGTTTTCCGGCCGCGCGCACCCGCCGCCGCTGATCACCATGGTGCACGGCCTGCTGGCCGGCGCCGGCCTGACCCTGCTGCTGTATGCCGGGTTCACCGGGCACCTGTCCGGTGGCGGATGGCTGGGCGTGGCCATCCTCGTCGTCGCGGCCGCCGGGGGCCTGGTGCTGAACCTCGGGTACCACTGGAAAAACCAGGCGCTGCCGATCTGGCTGGTGCTGGTGCACGCCGCCGCGGCGGTGGTGGGTTTCCTCGTGCTGGCCCTGGCGGTCTGGAACCCCTGAGGAATCGAAAGTCCAGCGCATGAGCACCGTACGAAATGCGGCAAGGACCTTCCCGACGCACGCGGCTGCACTGCTGCTCCTGCCCGGGCTGCTGCTGACCTCGCCGGCGCTGATGGCCAAGCTGCCGCCGCCAAGCGACGAGGAGGTGGCCGCCAAGCAGGCGGCAGCGCAGCGCCGGGCCCAGGAGCAGGTCCGCAACGCCTACCTGCTGTGCCTGCGGCAGGATGTCATCGCGGCGGCCTACGGCGCCACGAAGACGGCGGCGGGCGGCAGGAACCTGGCGCCCGGTCAGGTGCCGCCCTGCAAGCCGCCGGCCACACCGATCAGCCACTGACGGCCGCGGCCTTGGCGGATGCCGCGCCCACTGGCGGGCAGTCCCGATTCACGGCCGCCCGGTTCCGCAGTACAAGGGCTCATCCGTGACGTCCTGCAAGAAAGGGGGCCGGCGATGGGCAAGTCGGATCGTGAGCGCGGGCACCGCGCCAACCTGGAGCGGATCAATCGAATCCAGCAAGTCGTCGGCCGCGGCGACTGCATGCGCATCGACCACGAGGGCACCCTGCTGGAGCGGGCCCGCCTGATGTCCGAGGAGTACCGCTCGCACGAGGCCACCGAGGCCGGCCTGGCGGCCTTCGCCCGGCTGCTGCGCGCGGCCGAGGAGCCCGGCTCCCCGCACGGCCGCGACGTGGCCGCGTTCATCTCCGCCGTCTGGAGCAACCAGCCGCTGGCGATAGCCACGCTGCGCGGCCTGGACACGGCCACCGGCGACGACATGCTCGCCGTGCTGGACGCCTACCGGTTCGCCCGGCTCAACCTGGTCGAGCACGTCGAGGGCGGGCCGCGGCGCGTGGCGCGCATCGTCGGCCAGTGGCTGCCTAGGCTCGCCCCGGCCCCGGCAACACCCTGAAGCCCACGGCGGCCAGCGCCAGCATCAGCGCGATCGCGCCGAGCACCGCCTCGTACGTTTCGACGCCCCACGCCGGCGCCGCGGCGGCGACCAGCCCGGTGAGCCACTGCACCAGTGCCACGCCCAGGAACAGGGCCATGGTGAAGATCGCCATCGCGCGGCCGATCATCCGGGCCGGATAGGCCGATCGCACGTCGGCGTACTGCAGCACCATGTAGCCCGAGACCAGGCTCATGACGATGCTGACCACCACGTCGACCGCGGCCTGCCGGTTGAAGGCCATCGCCGCGTACATCGCAGCCACCACCAGCGTGTAGCCGACCAGCCAGCGGCGGCGGCTCGCCTCGCCGGGGTCCAGCCGCCCGAACAGCGGAGGCCCCAGCATCCCCATCACCGACACCGCCAGTGCCACGTGCCCGGCCTGCACCAGCGTGAAGCCGTGCCGCTCCACCATCATCGGCCCGAGCCAGAGCCCGCGCAGCGCCAGGAAGGACGCGTAGGTGAAGGTCGCCAGCACCAGGATGCCCCAGGTGTGCCGCAGCGAGAACAACTCGCCGTAGCCGCGCAGTGCAGCCATCACCCCGGGCGGCGTCGGCGTGCCCGCGGGCGCGGGGGCTTCCTCGACCATCCACCAGATCGCCAGCCAGGCGGCGACCGAACCGGCGCCCAGCGCGATGTAGCCGGCCCGCCAGGACGCCATGTCCACCAGCCAGGCCAGCGGGGTGCCGGTGAGCAGCAGCCCGACCGAGCCTATGCCCAGCACCGCGCCGGAGACCGCGGCGAAGCGCTCGCCCTCGAAGCGCCGCGCGATGAACACCGTGCAGACCAGGAAAGCCGGAGCGCAGCCGACCCCGATCACCACCTGCGCGACCAGCAACTGGCCGAAGCCGTCGGCAGTGGCTGCGATCAGCGCACCGACGACCGTCAGCGGCGACGCCACCAGCACCGTCCGGCGCGGCCCCCAGACGTCGATCCCGATGCCCATGAACAGCTGCAGCGCGCCGAACGAGAAATGGAAGGCACCGGCAAACAGGCCGAGCTGCTCCGGCGTGAGCCCGAACTCCTGCTGCAGGGGCGGCGCGATGATGGCGGGGACGGTGCGGTAGGCCTGGCTGAGCGCGAAGCCGAAGGTCAGCACCATGAGCATCGCCCAGGCGGTGCGGCCATTTCCGTCCGGGGCTGTGGCTAGGGAGTCCAAGGAAGGGGACTTTACTTGAGGCTCGACAAGCGTCATGCGGACCGGGTGCCTAGCATGGCCGCATGAACCGCAAGATCCTCATCCTGCAAGGCCATCCCGACGCGACCGTCGCGCACCTGTGCCATGCCCTCGCCGACAGCTACGCGGCGGGCGCCCGCGAGGCGGGCCATGAAGTGCGCACGCTGGACATTGCCCGGTTCGAGTTCCCGCTGCTGCGCAGCCAGCATGAATGGGAGCGCGGCGATCTGCCGCCCGCGCTTGCGCCCGCGCAGCAGGACATCCGCTGGGCCGAGCACCTGGTGCTGTTCTTCCCGCTCTGGCTGGGCGACATGCCGGCGCTGGTCAAGGGCTTCCTCGAGCAGGTGGCCCGGCCGGGCTTCGCCTTCGAGTACGCGCAGGGCAGCACCGCCTTCACGCGCAAGGGCCTGAAGGGCCGATCCGCCCGCGTGGTCTGCACCATGGGCATGCCGGCGCTGGTCTACCGCTGGTACTTCCGCGCGCACAGCATCCGCTCGCTGGAGCGCAACATCCTCGGCTTCGTCGGCATCGCGCCGGTGCACGAAACGCTGGTCGGCGGCGTGGGCAACCTGAAGGCGGAAGACGCCGCGAAGTGGATGAAGAAGCTGCGGCGGCTGGGCCAGCAGGCCGCCTGAGCGTGGGCAGCGCGCGCTGCCCTCAGCCGCGCGGGTGGTGCTGCGCGTGCAGCACCTTGAGGCGCTCACGCGCGACGTGGGTGTAGATGGTGGTGGTGGAAATGTCGGCGTGGCCCAGCAGCATCTGCACCGCGCGCAGGTCGGCGCCGTGGTTCAGCAGGTGGGTGGCGAAGGCATGGCGCAGCGTGTGCGGCGACAGCGGCGCGGTGATGCCGGCGGCGCGCGCGTACTTGCGCACCAGCACCCAGAACATGGCGCGCGTCATGCCGTGGCCACGGGCCGTGACGAACAGGTCCTCGCTCTGCCGGCCGCCCAGGATGGCGCCGCGTGATTCGGCGAGGTAGCGCACGATCCAGTCGCGCGCCACCTGCCCGAAAGGCACCAGGCGCTCCTTGCTGCCCTTGCCCATGACGCGCACCACGTGCTCGGCCATGCCGAGGTGGATGACCTTGAGCGACACCAGTTCGCTCACGCGCAGGCCGCTGGCATACATCAGTTCCAGCATCGCCCGATCGCGCAGGCCCAGCGGCGTGTCCACTTCCGGCGCCGCCAGCAGGGCCTCCACCTGCGCCTCGGTCAGCGTGCGCGGCACCCGCAGCGGGCGCTTGGCCGCCTGCAGTTTGAGCGTGGGGTCCGCATCCACCAGCCGCTGGCGCAGCGCCCAGCGGAAATAGCGCCTGAACACGGCCAGCCGGCGATTGGCCGAGGTGGCCCTGGTCCTCTCGTGCCGGGCCGCGAAGTAGGCCTGCAGGTCGGCCTCGGTCGTGCGCTCCAGCGTGCCGCCGCGCGCCTGCAGCCATTGCGCGTACAGCGTCAGGTCGCGCCGGTAGGCGGCCAGCGTGTTGCGCGCCAGCCCTTCCTCCAGCCAGAGCGCGTCGATGAAATCGTCGATGCAAGCGAACAAGCCGCCCGTAGGCGGCCTGTTGCGGGGTGCGGCCTGGGCAGCCACGGCGGCGGGATCAGTCGAGGCGCAGCTTGGCGCTGTCGACCACCTTCTTGTACACGGCGAACTCGGCCTTGATCTGCTCGGCGAACTGCTCGGGCGTGTTGGCGATGATGATCGAGCCGGTGTCCTCGATGCGCTTGCGCACCGCCGGCTCCTGCAGCGCCTTGGCCGTGGCGGCGTGCACCTTGTCGACCACTTCCTTGGGCAGGCCCTTGGGGCCCAGGATGCCGTAGTAGGCCATGCGGTTGACCGGCTCCAGGCCGATTTCCTTGAACGTAGGCACGTTGGGCAGTTCCTTCAGGCGCTGCGGCGCGGCGACCACGATCGGGATCAGCCGGCCTTCCTTGATGAAGGGCAGCGCCGAGGGGATGTTGTCGAAGATCACCGGCACCTGGCCGGCCACCACGTCATTGAGGGCCGGGCCGGCGCCGCGGTAGGGAATGTGCGTGACGAAGGTGCCGGACAGGTTCTTGTACAGCTCCATCTGCAGGTGGCCGATGCCGCCGGTGCCGGACGACGCGTACGAGTACTTGCCCGGGTTCTTCTTGAGCTCGGCGACGAAGGCCTTGTAGTCCTTGGCCGGGAAGCTCGGGTGCACCGCGATCAGGTTGGGAGTCGCGGCGATGTTGATGATCGGCGTGAAATCCGTCGTCGGGTTGTACGGGATCTTGGTGTTGATCGCCGGGTTGGCCGCGGTGGTGGACACGGTGGCGACCCCCAGTTCGTAGCCATCGGGCGTGGCGCGCACGGTCTGGGTGGCGCCGATGATGCCGCCGCCGCCCGCCTTGTTCTCCACCACCACGTTCTGCCCCAGCGCCTTGGAGAGCGGCTCGGAGATCACGCGCGCGATGATGTCGGTGGTGCCGCCGGGCGCGAACGGGACGACCAGCTTGACGGGCTTGCTCGGGTAGCTCTGGGCGAGGGCAGGGCCTGCCGCAACCGCCATCGAAGCGGCAGCGAAGGCCATCCAGTCACGACGTTTCATTCGATCTCCTTGGTACGTTGGACCGGCGCAATCCTACAGGCTCGCCCGCGCCATCACCTGTGGATTTCACATACGGAGTTACCCGGAACGGCGCCGCTATGCTCGGGCGTGGACATCGCACGCCTGCTGTTTCCGGACTTCTCCCTCATTGCCCTGGGCTACCTCGTCTGCCGGTTCACGCCGCTGGACCGCAGCGTCTGGGAGCCGGTCGAGCGGCTGGTCTACTACTTCCTGTTCCCGGTGCTGCTGTTCCACTCGATCGTGCGCACGCCGATGCAGCTGGGGCCCGCGTCCAGCCTGATCGGCGCCGGCCTGCTGCTGGGGCTGGCCGGCATCGCCATGGCCTATGCCATCCCGCACCTGCCTTGGCTGCGCACCCACGTCGACAAGCGCGAGCACGCCGCCGCCGCCCAGGTGGCCTTCCGCTTCAACTCCTTCATCGCGTTCGCCATGGTCGGCCGGCTGGGCGGCGAACAGGGCCTGCAACTGGTGGCCGTGCTGATCGGGGTGTGCGTGCCGCTGATGAACGTGGGCGCGGTGTGGCCCATGGCCCGCCATGCGCAGACCGGCGTCGTTGGCGCGCTGGCGCGCAACCCGCTGATCATCGCCACCGCCGGCGGGCTGGCCGCCAACCTCGTGGGGCTGCGCATTCCCGGTTTCCTGGAACCCGGTGTGGCGCGAATCGGCGGCAGCTCGCTGGCGCTGGGACTGATGGCCGCGGGGGCGGGACTGCAGGTGGGCAGCCTGGCGCGCTCGCGGGCGCTCTCGGTGGCCGTGCTCGGCATCCGCCACGCGCTGATGCCGCTGGTGGCGTTCGGGCTGGTGCTGCTGTTCCGGCTCGATGCCCTGCAGGCCGCCGTGCTGCTGGTGTTCTCGGCCCTGCCGACGTCCTCCAGCGGCTACGTGCTGGCCTCGCGCATGGGCTACAACGGCTCGTACGTGGCCGGGCTGGTGACGGTCTCGACGATGCTGGGCGTGCTGAGCCTGACCGCGGTGCTGGGCCTCGCCCGCTAGCGGCGGGGCCTCAGGCGGCCTGCCCCAAGGCCCAAGTCGCGTGCTCGCGCACCAGCTCGCTGGGATGCGCGAGCAGCGCCTGCAGCGCGCGGCGCAGTTCGGCATCGTCTGCATGCCGCAGCGCGTTGCCGGCCGCCACGGCGACGTTGCGCAGCCAGCGCTCGTGGCCGATGCGGCGGATCGGGCTGCCTTCGGTGCGGCGCAGGAACTCCTCCTCGCTCCATCCGAGCAGGCTGGCCAGGGTGGATCCGCTCATGCCGGCGCGCTCGTCGAAATCGGGCAGCGGGCTGCGCCCGGCGTACTTGTTCCAGGGACAGGCCAGCTGGCAGTCGTCGCAGCCGTAGATGCGGTTGCCCATCAGCGGCCGCAACTCCGGCGGAATCGGCCCGTGGTGCTCGATGGTCAGGTAGGAGATGCAGCGCCGCGCATCCAGCCGGCCCGGCCCCACGATCGCGCCGGTGGGACAGGCATCGATGCAGGCCGTGCAGGTGCCGCAATGCGCCGTGACCGGCTCGCTGGGCGGCAGTGCGACGTCCACGTAGATCTCGCCCAGGAAGAACATCGAGCCCGCTTCCCGGCTGAGCACCAGGGTGTGCTTGCCGCGCCAGCCCTGGCCGCTGCGCGCCGCGAGCTCCGCCTCCAGCACCGGCGCCGAATCGGTGAACACGCGGTGGCCGAACGGCCCGATGGCGGCGGCGATCCGGTCACTGAGTTTCTGCAGGCGCGCGCGCATCACCTTGTGGTAGTCGCGGCCCCGCGCATAGACCGAGACCACGCCCTCGCGTGGCGATTGCAGGCGCTCCCATTCGATCTCCTGCCAGCCTTCGGGCGTGCCCGCCGGTAAATAGTCCATCCGGGCCGTGACCACCGAAAGCGTGCCGGGCACCAGTTCGGCCGGCCGCGCGCGCTTGAGGCCATGGGCCTGCATGTAGGCCATTTCGCCATGGAAACCGTTGGCGAGCCACTGCATCAAACCCGGTTCGGCGCTGGAAAGGTCGACGCCGGCCACTCCGATTTGGGAGAATCCGAGCTCGCGGCCCCACTCACCGATGGCGGCCACCAGCGAAGGACCATCGATCTGAGCGCACTGCAAGGTCACCCGCCGATTGTAGGAACCGGCCCCCTGCCGGGCCGGCCGGGTGCCGTGTTGCAGTGGTCCGGCGAGGACGACACCGCCCGCTTCGCCCAGCGGCTGGCGTCCAGGCCCGCCGTGACCCACGCCTTCATCGAGCTGCATGGCGACCTGGGCGCCGGCAAGACCACCTTCGTGCGCCACCTGCTGCGGGCGCTGGGAGTGCCCGGCCGCATCAAGAGCCCCACCTACACGCTGGTGGAGCCCCACGAGGGCCCGGGCTTCCCGATCTGGCACTTCGACTTCTACCGCTTCGACGACCCGCGCGAATGGGAGGACGCGGGCTTTCGCGACATCTTCCAGCAGCGCGGCCTGAAGGTCGCCGAGTGGCCGGCCAAGGCCGCCGGCCTGCTGCCGCCGCCCGACCTGTCCCTGCACCTCGAGCTGCAGCCGGATGGCACGCGACAGGTGCGCGTGCAGGCGCACAGCGCCACCGGCCAGGAGCTGCTCTCGTGAGGCGGCGCGCGCTGCTGCAGCGCGGCGCGCTGGTGCTGCTGCTGGGCCAGGCGCAGATCGCGCGCGGCGCCACCATCGTCGCCGTGCGCCTGTGGCCGGCGCCGGACTACACGCGCGTCACCATCGAGTCCGACGGCCAGCTCGCCTCGCGCCATGTGTCGGTCGGCAGCCCGCCACGGCTGGCCGTGGACATCGAAGGCATCGAGCTCAATGCCGCCCTGCGCGAGCTGGTGGCCAAGGTGCAGGCCGACGACCCCTTCATCGCCGGCATCCGCGTGGGCCAGTTCGCACCCGGCGTGGTGCGGCTGGTGGTGGACCTGAAGCAGCCCGCCCTGCCCCAGGTCTTCACGCTGCCTCCGGTCGCCGCCTACCAGCATCGGCTGGTGCTGGACTTCCACCCGTCGCAGCCGGTCGATCCGCTGGAGCAGCTGATCGCGCAGCGCCTGAAGGAGGCGGATGCCAGGCCGGGCGCAGCACAGGGGCAGGCCGCCGATCCGCTGGACGAACTGATTGCGCGGCACAGCGGGCCCGCCGCCCGGCCCCGGCCGCGCGCGAGCGAAGCCACCGCGGTGCCTGCGGCCCCGGCCGTGGTGACCGCCGGCAAGACCGACCGCCTGATCATCATCGCGCTGGATCCCGGCCACGGCGGCGAGGATCCCGGCGCCATCGGCCCCGGCGGCACGCGCGAGAAGGACGTGGTGCTGCAGGTGGCGCACCGCCTGCGCGACCGCATCAACGCCACCACGATCAACGGCAACCCGATGCGCGCGTTCCTCACGCGCGACGCCGACTTCTTCGTGCCGCTGCACGTGCGGGTGCAGAAGGCGCGCCGGGTGCAGGCCGACCTGTTCGTCAGCATCCATGCCGACGCCTTCGTCACGCCGACGGCTCGCGGCGCCAGCGTGTTCGCGCTCAGCCAGAACGGCGCCTCCAGTTCGGCGGCGCGCTGGCTGGCCGAGAAGGAGAACCGCGCCGACCTGATCGGCGGCGTCAACGTGCGCACGCAGGACCGCCACGTGGCCCATGCGATGCTGGACATGAGCACCACGGCCCAGATCAAGGACAGCATCAAGCTGGGCGGCGCGCTGCTGGGCGAGATCGGCCACGTCGGCCGCCTGCACAAGCGGCACGTCGAGCAGGCCGGCTTCGCGGTGCTCAAGGCGCCCGACATCCCGAGCGTGCTGGTGGAAACCGCCTTCATCAGCAACCCGGAAGAAGAAGCCAGGCTGCGCAGCGACGCCTACCAGGAGGAACTGGCCGACGCGCTGATGCGCGGCATCGGCCGCTACTTCGCGGCCAATCCGCCGCTGGCGCGCAGTCGCGCCGTCTGACCCGCCGCGCCACGCGCGCGCCGTCAACCGTCCACGGGGGGTGCCGACAGCCCCTGTCTGGCCCCTCCTACAGCCCGCTGACGGGCTGCTTTCCACAATGCAAGCACAGGCAGGCCGCGCCTTTCGGCGGTCGTGAACGATTGAAGGTGAACGGTATGAAAAGCAGGCTTATGGTCGCAGTGGCCGCCGCGGCGATGTTGACTCTGGGCGGCTGCGCCAACATGGACCGGCAGACCGCCGGCACGATCGGCGGCGCCGCCGTCGGCGGCGTGGTGGGCAACTCGGTGTTCGGCGGCCCGCTGGGCACGCTGGGCGGCGCGGCTGCCGGTGGCTACATCGGCAACAAGGCGACGGAGCCGAATCGCTGACAACCGAATCGCTGACGCCGGAAACCGACTTGCATGTCATGCGGGCAAGCATGTCATCCCGGCGAAAGCCGGGATCCATCCTCCGCGCCAAGCATCCGCACAGTGGTTGTTCCGGACGACAGGAGATGGATTGCGGGGCAAGCCCGCAATGACACACCTGTTCAGATCGGATAGATCAGCGAATTCAGGACCATCTCGCTGTCATAGACGCAGCGGCGGGTCCTGAACCTCAGGCCTTCGTCGGTGCGGACGATCTCGTCGATGTAGCGGCCGACGTTGTAGACCTCGCTGGCATCGCCCGGGCGGGTGCGGAACACGGCGTAGTTCGCCTCGGCCCGCACCAGTCCAGCCTCGTCGCCTTCCCGCGCGGGCAGCACCCGTGCGGCGCCGACCACATGGCGCGTGTAATAGGGCCGGTGGAAGATGGTCTGGGTGATGCCGTAGACCCGGTCTTTCATCATGCCGCGGCTCTCCAGCGCGATCAGTGCCAGCGGCAGCCCACGGTCGAAGTTCTCGCGCCCCTGCACCACGTACTGCCCGTCCTCCAGGAAGAAGCCGGGCCAGTCGTCGAAGCGGCGCTCGTCCAGCGCGGCGGCGTAATCGGCGTTGAGCCGGTCGACTTCCAGTTGCAGCAGCAGCGACTCCTTCATACGCCCATCACCTTGCGCCAGTAGGCGTACATGCTGCGGATCAGGGTCTCGGTCACCATGTGCTCGGTGCCGCCGGTGCCCGTGCCGCCCAGTTCGCAGATCGTCCGCCCATCCTCGCCCCACTGGCGAAAGCCGTCCTGGCTGAACTCGATCACCTCGCCGTCGTCGGCGCTGACGAAACCGGCCGGTCCGAACAGGTTGGCCTGGCGCAGGCGCCGCCTCGTCATTTCCTCGCTGTCGTCGGCGAAGCCGAAATGGGTCCAGACGAAATCGAACCCGCCCTCTCCGCGCGGCACGATGTGACGGGTGGACAGCGAATTGACCTGCTGCTGGACGATGACGCTGGGGAACAGCGTGATCATGGTGACGGTCGGCGTGATGTCGGCGCCCGGGTTGGCCGGGTCGGGCACCTTCCACCAGGGCTCGGGCACCACGTCGAGCAGGCGGTCGTCGTTGAGCACCATGTCGGCCTTGAACGAGGTCACGCCCTCGGTCACCACCTTGTTGGCGCCGCCATCGTTGCGGCGCGAGATCATCACCGCGTGCCGGCCGTGCGAGTCCATCACCATGCGGCTCTTCTGGTCGGCGCGCCACAGGCCGAAGGTGACGAACCAGGTGTGCAGCAGGCCCGGGTGGTACGGGTCCTTGATGTTCTCCATCATCAGCTTCCAGTTGCCCGGAATGCGCTGCCGGTTGTAGCCCAGCAGCTTCAGCTGCCGGCCCTGGAAGATGCGGTCCAGCCAGGGCTTGACGTCGGGGCCGAAGTAATCGCGCAGCGGCTCGGCCTCGTCGCTGAAGGTGGCGAACACCAGGCCGTGCAGCACCTGCACGCGCAGCTTGGTCAGGCCGTTGGCCTTCAGGTCGAAGTCGGCCGGCATGCCGCCCTGGATGCAGGTGGAGCCGTCCGCCTCGACCGCCTTGACGCCGTCCTTGAACGGCAGCCCGGCCAGGTCGCCATTGAGCTTGTAGGTCCACTGGTGGTAGGGGCAGACGAAGCTGCGGGCGTTGCCGTGCGGCTGCTGGCAGAAACGCACGCCGCGGTGGGCGCAGCGGTTCTCCACCACCCGGACGCCAGGGTCGGTGCCGCGATCCCGGGGCGCGACGCGGTCGCGCACCATGATCACCTGGCGCTCACCGACCCAGCTGAGCTTGTAGTCGCCGACGTCGGGGATCTCGACTTCGAGCCCGACGTAGCACCAGTGCGGACCGTAGAAGATCTTCTCCAGCTCGCGCTGGTACAGCTGGGGATCGGTGTAGGCCCAGAAGGGCACGCGGCTGGAGCCCGGCTGGGCCCAGCGCGAGAGGGTTTCGGGGGCGTTCATCTCGGCGTCTCCGGTGGATGCGCAATGATAAGCATGCATAGCAACCGGCGCCGGCCAGCAGCCCCGTCAGCCGACCGGCGTCAGCTTGGCCACCGACAGCGCCAGCCACTTCACGCCGTGCCGGTTGAACTTGACCTGCGCACGGGCGTCGTCGCCCTGCCCTTCGATCGACAGCACCGTGCCCTCGCCGAACTTGTTGTGGAACACCTGCAGCCCGGCCCGCAGGCCGTGCGAGGGCGTCGCCTTCTGCACGACCGGCGGCGCGCTGGCGTAGCGCTCGGCGTTCCACGACGCGCCGCCCTGCCCCGCGCCGGCCCGCGTGCTGGGATAGCCGGCGCCGTAGCCGAAGGCCGAGCCGCGAAAGCCCTGGTCCTTGGGTGTCAGCCACTTCAGTGCGTGCTCGGGCAATTCGTCGAAGAAGCGGCTGCGCATGTTGTAGCGGGTCTGGCCGTGCAGCATGCGCGTCTGCGAGTAGCTCAGGTACAGGCGCTTGCGGGCGCGGGTGATCGCCACGTACATCAGGCGGCGCTCTTCCTCCAGGCCTTCGTAGTCGGCCATGGAGCGCTCGCTGGGGAACAGGCCTTCCTCCAGGCCGGTGACGAAGACCGCGTCGAACTCCAGGCCCTTGGCGGAGTGCACGGTCATCAACTGCACGGCGTCCTGGCCGGCCTGGGCCTGGTTGTCGCCGGATTCGAGGGCGGCGTGGGTGAGGAAGGCGGCGAGGGGGGAGAGGGTTTCGCCGGTTTCGGCGTCGGGGGCGAGGTCATCCGGGGTGCCTCCCTCCAGCGGAGCGCCCCCTCCCCGGCCCTCCCCCAGAGGGGGAGGGAGAAAGCCGGCCCGGCCCTCCACTGGAGGGGGAGGGAGAAAGCCAGGCTCGTTGGGATCGAGGCCC
>JAKFEA010000103.1:0-3105 GCA_036675905.1 Acidovorax sp.
GGAAGTCGGCCTGTCGCTGGAGAAGGCCACGATCAAGGACCTCGGCCGCGCCAAGAAGATCCAGGTCAGCAAGGAAAACACCACCATCATCGACGGCGCCGGCGAGACCAGCGGCATCGAAGCCCGCATCAAGCAGATCAAGGCGCAGATCGAGGAGACCTCCTCGGACTACGACCGCGAGAAGCTGCAGGAGCGCGTGGCCAAGCTGGCCGGCGGCGTGGCGGTGATCAAGGTCGGCGCCTCGACCGAGATCGAGATGAAGGAAAAGAAGGCGCGCGTGGAAGACGCGTTGCACGCGACCCGCGCCGCGGTGGAAGAAGGCGTGGTCCCGGGCGGCGGCGTCGCCCTGGTGCGCGCGCTGCAGGCCATCGGCGAGCTCAAGGGCATCAACGAGGACCAGAACCACGGCATCATCATCGCCCTGCGCGCGATGGAAGCGCCGCTGCGCGAGATCGTCGCCAACTGCGGCGAGGAGCCCAGCGTGGTCCTCAACGCGGTCAAGGAAGGCAAGGGCAACTACGGCTACAACGCGGCGACCGGCGAATACGGCGACATGATCGCGTTCGGCATCCTGGACCCGACCAAGGTGACGCGTTCGGCGCTGCAGAACGCGGCCTCGATCGCCGGCCTGATGATCACCACCGAGGCGATGGTGGCCGAAGCCCCGAAGAAGGACGAGCCGGCCATGGGCGGCGGCATGGGCGGCGGCGGCATGGGTGGCATGGGCGGCATGGATTTCTGATCCGGCACCGCGCCATCGCCACGCGAAAAGGCCCGCTTCGGCGGGCCTTTTTTTTCCCATCGGCCGGGTTGCCGTGCGCGCGTCACTCCAGCCACGGATTGCGCATGGGTTCCACCTGAGCCAGGTCCGGCGCGCTGCCGATCTTTTCGATGTGCGCCGTCAATTCCGCGGCGATCTTGGGGGCCAGCGGCACCTTGTCCTGGTCGAGCAGGCGCTGGTAGGCCCGCACCGCCTTGTCGCGTTCGCCCTGGCGCAGGTAGGCATTCCCGAGTTCGACGCCTGCGTCGACCTTGGCCGGCAACTGCACCACGACTTCCTCCAGGCGAGCGGCGACCAGCGCCCAGTCGTTGCCGCCTTCCTTGTAGATGTATTCGGAGATCTTTCCGGACAGGGCTCCGGCGCGGGTCTGCGGTCGGGTCATCTCCCCGTGCCAGATGCCGATGTGGCCGAAGCGCGCGACCATGCGCATGTCCTTGAACACGACCCCCGGGTCCCAGTCCCACTGTGGCCAAGGCAGGGTGTCGGTCATGGGGTAGACGAACCAGCCCTGGTAATGGCCGCCGACGTTGGTGTCCCGCAGCGATTCCACCCGGCGGCGGTATCCCAGCTTCGCCGCGCGCATCTGCTGCTCGCCCACCCAGTAGTCCACGTACATCGGTTCGCCGCTGCCGGCGATCCGGCGGTCGTGGAAGGCGCGCAGCTCATGGAAGCGCTGGCCCAGGTCGAGGCCCTCGTTGGTGAAATAGCGGTAGGCGTTTTCGGTTCCCCCGACCAGTTCGTTGTGGTACTCCCAAACGCGCGGCTCGCGGATCGTCATCGCAATCGCGGCGACGTACAAGGCCGCCATCGCGGCCAGCGCCGGCCGGGCGCGGCGTCGCCAGGCCCAGGCCAGCGCGCCGCCGGCCAGCACCCCCGCGCCGACGATCACCGGCATCGCGTGGCGCACGCCGCCCCAGATGCCGTCGGAGCCGACCAGCGCGAGCATGTGGAAGCTGCAGGCCAGGATGACCGCCGCCGCGCTCCATCGGGCCGTGGGCGGCAGCGATCGTCGCAGCGACAACGGCACGCTGGCGAGCAGTAGCGCCAGCAGGGCCAGCGGCAGCTTCGATGCGAGGATCGCCGGCCAGCTGAACCATGGCGGGTTGCCGTAATGCACCTTGCCCCAGACGAAGTGCATGCCGATGCCCCGGCCTTCCACGCCGGTACGCACCGTGTCCGCGAGCCCCCACAGGTAGGCGCGCGGCAACAGGCGATGCGCATCGGCGAAGGCGATGCCGTCGCGCCAGTGCGGCAGGTTCAACTCGGCAATCTTGCCCGCCATGGGGCGGTTGAAGGCGTCGCTGCCGTCGGCGCCGGCATGGAAACGAAACCCGTACTGCGACCACAGCACGGCGAGCGCCAGCAGCGCCGTGCAGGCCAGCAGGGCATGCCGTTTCGTCCCCTCGCCCTTGCGCCATCCCGGCTGCGCGGCGACCAGCAATCCCAGGGCCAGCCCACCGAGCCCGGCCAGCGCGGAGTGCTTGGCCGCGAGTGCCAGGCCCATCGCCAGCCCGCACGCGACGGCCCAGGGCCAGCGCCAGGTCGCGGCCAGCAGGCCCGAGGCGATCGCCGCGATCGCCAGCGTAAGCGCCAGTGGCAGGTCGGTCATCACCACCGGCAGGTGCGCCGCGATGCTGGGCTCGATCGCCAGGAACAACAGGCTGCCCAGCGCCCACGGCAAGCCGAAGGCACGCCAGAGCAGCAGTCCGAGCGCGACCAGCAGCGCGCCATGGAATGCCCACATCGCCACCCGTGCCCGCTGCTGGATCGCGCGCGCATCGTTGTCGAAGAACAGGGTCTGTTCGACCCACTCGCGCTCCTGGGATTTCTCGCTGAGCGGTTTCGCCGGCCGCAGGCGCAGGCTGTCGGGCATCCACGCGCCGACCCACAGCTTCACCAGCGGCGGATGTTCGGGATTGAGGTGGAACCCGCCGCCGCGCGCATAGGTGGCGCCGGCGACGATGTGCCAGGGCTCGTCGACGGTGAAGCCGTCCAGGCGCGTGCCGACCGCCGACCGGGCAACGGCCAGCAACGCGAGGATCATGACAAGAATGATTCCTGGCCAGCGATGCGGGGCGGTTGCCATTGCCGCTTCAACGCGATCATCGTCCGTTGGCGGCCACGGCTGGGGCGCATCGTTTAACCTAGCTCGACGACACGAGGCCACCGGCATGGCGACACAGCAGCAAGACGACGCCCTCATCATCGGCGGCGGCCACAACGGCCTGGTCTGCGCGGCCTATCTCGCCGGCGCCGGCTTGAAGGTGCGGGTGCTGGAGCGCCGCGGCATCGTCGGCGGCGCGGCGGTGACCGAGGAGTTCCAC